>CAMYKD010000065.1:35231-36954 GCA_947258885.1 uncultured Kiloniellales bacterium
AAAAACCGCGGCCGCCCCGAAGGACGGCCGCGGTGGAGGCAAGGAAGAAACTGTCGGCGCCGGGTCTCCGGCACGGCGCCCTATCGGCAGAAGGTCCCGACCTTCCGATTGTGAGCTACGATCTGTTCGGCGGTCGATCTGACCAAAATGTCTTGCTCTTCGACGATGATCTTCCTGGCCCAGGTGCACTCATTTCCGGTGCAGCTCGTCATGAAGATCAGCATCAGAAAGACGGCGAACGTCCTCATCGATGCGGTTCGCGTCCCGAGCATGTTTCGCGGCCCTTTTCGCATTGCGTTTCTCCGCGCTCGTCCGTCCCAGCAGGTAGGGCGCCACGACACCCGCCAACTGTGCCAAAGCGCCGACGAAGCGGCCGACGGCGCCGAGCCAGGTCACGAGTCGGCCTTCGGCTGCGCATCCCCGAGGTTCGGCACGACCCAGACCAGGAGCGTGCTCACGAGCCCGGCCATCGACATGTAGGCTTCGTCGCTCACCCCCAGGTCCCAACCGAACGCGCGGTTCAAAATAAAGACGAGGGCGGAAAGCAGGGCGGCCAGCGCCTTGTTGAGCTTGCCTTCGAACATGATGCGTCTCCTTTACGAAACTGCCGCCCAGGGGCGGCCGGGTAGTGATCCAAAGGATCGGGGGCGTTCGGTCCGGAACGGCGCCCACGCCGACCCGGACCGCGGCGTCGGAGGTCGGCGAGTCGCGTCGAGGTCCTCGGTCATGCCGGCGATGGCCGGGCGGCGCTTCCGGAGCCTGTCGCCGGTGCAAGGGGAGTCACGCGTCGCCGTCGACGAGCTGCGAAGTCTCCGATGCCGATGTCTCTTTGCGGGTTGGCCCGGTAGCACCGGGAGAAAAGCGGCCGGATCGAATTTCCGCGATCACCGGCCGCGTCGTGTCCGCCCGAAATCGTCGAGTTTCTGTTCGATGCGAACCAGGCGATCCGTCAGACGTTGCTCGGTCTCCTTGAGGGCAGCCTGGGAGGCGTAGTTCTTGGCAACGTCGAGCTTGAAGTCGGCCAGATCCTCCGCCGTCTCGCCGATGGCGCTCTCCAGTTCGCGTCGGGCGCGCCAGATCAGCACGAACAAGCCCGCAAGGGCCGGCAGCTCGACCGCGGTTATCCACCACATGAGATCCGGAGGCCAATGCGGTCCGCTCATCGTGCACCTCCTTCCCTGATCTCCGCCATCGCGCGATGGCGAGCGAAAGTCGGGTCCGCGCATTTCCGGCGTTTCGAATTGCGAAGCAACACGCGAAACAGCCGAGTGCGTATCGACACGCACGTCGGTTGGAATAGACCGGGCGAGCAAGCCGAGTAGGTTGGAGTATAGATAAGTTGATTACGGTATATCTCGTAAGCCTTTTTTAACAGAAACCACTTACATGCACAGACTGGCATCACATGAATGCCATAGCCAATACCACGACTCATGAGGATTGATTTATGGCTACCACATCGAAGACCACAGCCAAGAAGCGTGTGGCCAAGAAGCCCGCGGCCAAGAAGCGCGTCGTCAAGAAGACGACAGCGCGTAAGCCCGCGGCCAAGAAGCGCGTCGCAAAGAAGACCACCGCGCGTAAGCCGGCGGCCAAGAAGCGCGTCGCGAAGAAGACCACCGCGCGTAAGCCCGCGGCCAAGAAGCGCGTCGCGAAGAAGACCACCGCGCGTAAGCCGGCGGCCAAGAAGCGCGTCGCGAAGAAGACCACCGCGCGTAAGCCG
>CAMYKD010000066.1 GCA_947258885.1 uncultured Kiloniellales bacterium
CGGTGCCAGCTGTTCCAACGCCGCCTTGGCGCCGGCCAGCAGGAACTCGCAGCGCTCCTCCGACTGGTCCTCGGGCAGGCGCAGGCCGGCCGTCAACGTGACGCCCAGCCAGCCGGCGATCAGCGTCTCGCCGCCTTCGGCGATCACTTGATAAGGATCCATGGCTTGCCTCCCTGAAAGTCTTATGATAGGAAATATATCATCTAAAACGACGTTTGTCAAGAACAAACCGGCATAGCTTCGCTTTCGAAAACGACGAAGGGTCGCCCTGGAGGCACAGCGGAACCAAAGAGGGAAACAGGGACTGGCTCCGTTTGACGCCAGGCAAACGATGCCTGTCCCTCTTTCCCGGGCCGCCGGACGCACCCGGCTTGGCAACCCGCGAAAATGAGGACAGGCACGGATTCGCTGGCGCGAATGCGAGCCAGTCCCCGTTTTCGCTCCCCGCCGCACCAAATCCACCTCTTGGTTCTCTGTGCCCCGGCGCACCCGCGGTAAACCCTTTTGATTTCAAAGAGTTACATGATGATGTTCACTTCAGAATCGGCGTATAACTCATTGAAAACACAGATATTTCTACCGTACATGGGCTCGTTTGCTCAAAAAGGCGGCCGGGCCGCCTGCCCCGCCGCAAACGCGGCGGCGCGGGGCCATGGCACCGGCCCCTTGGATGTGCTAAAGAGCGGCCGCGTCCCGGGGCGGCCCGGGGATCCTTCCACCAGCGAGCCGGGACCGGAGCGCGAGCAGCCATGAGCGAGGCCGATACCGCTGTAGGAACCCCCGCCGAGGAGGGCGCGCGGGACTTCATCCGCGAGGTCGTCCGCGCGGACCTGGCCGCGGGCCGCACCGGGACCGTGGTCACGCGCTTCCCGCCGGAGCCCAACGGCTACCTGCACATCGGCCACGCCAAGTCCATGTGCCTCAACTTCGGCGTCGCCGCGGAGTTCGGCGGGCGCTGCCACCTGCGCTTCGACGACACCAATCCGATCAAGGAGGAGCACGAGTACATCGAGGCGATCCAGAGCGACGTGCGCTGGATGGGCTTCGACTGGAAGACGCACCTCTACTTCGCCTCGGACAACTTCCAGACGCTCTACGACTGGGCCGAGCATCTCCTGCGCGAAGGCAAGGCCTATGTCGACGACCTCTCGGCCGAGGAGATCCGCGACCACCGCGGCACCTTGACCGCCCCCGGCAAGGACAGCCCCTATAGAAGTCGCCCGGTCGAGGAGAACCTGGACCTCTTCGCCCGCATGCGTTCGGGCGAGTTCCCCGACGGCGCGCGCGTCCTGCGCGCGAAGATCGACATGGCCTCGGGCAACATGAACCTGCGCGATCCCGTGCTCTACCGCATTCTGCACGCGGCCCATCCGCGCACCGGCGAGGCCTGGTGCCTCTATCCGACCTACGACTTCGCCCACGGCCAGTCGGACGCGATCGAGGGCGTGACCCACTCGATCTGCACCCTGGAGTTCGAGGACCACCGCCCGCTCTACGACTGGCTCATCGAAAACCTGCCCGTGCCCTCGGCGCCGCGCCAGTACGAGTTCGCGCGCCTCAACCTGAGCTACACGGTGCTCTCCAAGCGGCGGCTGATCCAGCTGGTCGCGGAGGGCCACGTCGCGGGCTGGGACGACCCGCGCATGCCGACGCTCCGCGGGCTGAGACGCCGCGGCGTGCCGCCGGCGGCGGTCCGCGATTTCTGCCAGCGCATCGGCGTCACCAAGAACGACACCCTGGTGGACATGGCGCATTTCGAGCACTGCATGCGCGAGCTGCTGAACAAGACGGCCCTGCGCCGTATGGCCGTGCTGCGCCCGCTCAAGGTCGTGATCGAGAACTATCCGGAAGGCGAGAGCGAGGCGCTGGAGGCGGTCAACAACCCGGAGGATCCCTCGGCCGGAACCCGCGCGGTGCCCTTCTCCCGCGAGATCTACATCGAGCGCGACGACTTCATGGAGGACCCGCCGAAGAAGTTCTTCAGGCTGGCGCCCGGCCGCGAGGTGCGCCTGCGCTACGCCTACTTCCTCACCTGCCGCGAGGCGGTCAAGGACGCGGCCGGCGAGATCGTCGAGCTGCGTTGCACCTACGATCCGGCGACCCGCGGCGGCAACGCGCCCGACGGCCGCAAGGTCAAGGCGACGCTCCACTGGGTCTCGGCCGAACAGTCGATGCCCGCCGAGGTGCGGCTCTACGACCATCTGTTCCGGGAGCCCGTTCCGGGCGCCTCGGGCGAGCTGATGGACGACCTCAATCCCGAGTCGCTGACGGTCCTGACAGACTGCCGTCTGGAGCCCGCCCTGGCAGGGGCCGCCCCCGGCCAACCGGTCCAGTTCGAGCGGCTCGGCTACTTCTGCCCCGATCCGGAGACCACGGCCGAGCGGCCGGTCTTCAACCGCACCGTCGCCCTGCGCGACACCTGGGCCAGGGTCCGGGGCAAGGGCGGCGGGAAGCCCTGATGCGGCCCGTGCCATGAGCGCCGAGACCTCTTCGATCGTCACCCGCTTCGCGCCCTCGCCGACCGGCTTCCTGCACATCGGCGGCGCGCGCACGGCGCTCTTCAACTGGCTCTACGCGCGCCACCACGGCGGCCGCTTCCGGCTGCGCATCGAGGACACCGACCGTAAGCGCTCCACGCCCGAGGCGATCCGGGCGATCCTCGACGGCCTCGAATGGCTCGGCCTCGACTGGGACGGCGAGGTCGTCTACCAGTCCGAGCGCGCCGGGCGCCACGCGGAAAGCGCCCGCGCGCTGCTGGCCGAGGGCAGGGCCTATCGCTGCTACTGCACGCCCGAGGAGCTGGCCGAGATGCGCGCCGAGGCGCGCGCCCAAGGCCGCGCCAAGCTCTACGACGGCCGCTGGCGCGACCGCGACCCCGCCGAGGCGCCGCCGGGCGTCCAGCCGGTGATCCGCCTCAAGGCCCCGCAGGAGGGCGAGACGGTGATCGACGACCTGGTGCAGGGCCCGGTCACGGTCGCCAACGCCCAGCTCGACGACATGGTGCTGCTCAGGGCCGACGGCACGCCGACCTACATGCTCTCGGTCGTGGTCGACGACCACGACATGGAGGTCAGCCACGTGATCCGCGGCGACGACCACCTGACCAACGCGTTTCGCCAGGGCCAGCTCTACCAGGCGCTCGGCTGGACGCCGCCGGCCTTCGCCCACATCCCGCTGATCCACGGCGCCGACGGCGCCAAGCTGTCCAAGCGCCACGGCGCGCTCGGGGTCGAGGCCTACCGGGACCTGGGCTACCTGCCCGAGGCGCTGCGCAACTACCTGCTGCGCCTCGGCTGGTCGCACGGCGACGACGAGATCATCTCGACGGCACAGGCGGTCGAATGGTTCGACCTCGACGCGGTCGGCCGCGGGGCCGCGCGCTTCGACTTCACCAAGCTGGAGAGCGTCAACGGCCACTACATGCGCGAGGCCGAGGATGCCCGGCTGCTCGACCTGGTCCGCCCGCGCCTCGAGGCCAAGACCGGCCGGCGCCTGGACGACGCGGCGCTGGACCGCCTCGCGCGCGGCATGGCCGGCCTGAAGGGGCGCGCCAAGACCCTCGAGGAACTGGCGGAGAACGCGGCCTTCTACGCAGCGGAGCGGCCCCTGCCCCTGACGCCGAAGGCGGCCAAGCTGCTGGGGGACGAAGCGCCCGTCGTCCTCGGCCGCCTGCTGGCGCGGCTGCAGGACCAGGAAGACTGGAACGAGGCCGCGCTCGAGGCGCGGGTCCGCGACTTCGCCGAGGCCGAGGGCCTCAAGCTGGGCAAGGTGGCCCAGCCGCTACGCGCGGCGCTGACCGGCTCGAACGCCTCGCCGGGGATTTTCGAGGTCATGGGGGTGCTCGGCCGGGCGGAGTCCTTGGCGCGGATCGGCGACCGGGCCGCCGGCTAGATTGATCGCCGGGCCCGGAGGCCTTATGCTGCGGCGCCGCTAGACCCCCCGACCAAGCAGGTCGCAGACAGAGGATCGACCATGAACAAAGCACCCTCCGCGACCGCCGACAGCTTCACCCTCACGGACAACCGTACCGGCCGGAGCTGGGACCTTCCGATCATCGACGGTAGCGAAGGGCCCAGCGTGATGGATGTCCGCAAGTTCTACGCGGACACGCAGATGTTCACCTACGACCCGGGATTCACCTCGACCGGAAGCTGCGAGTCGAAGCTCACCTTTATCGACGGCGAGAAGGGCGTGCTGCTGCATCGCGGCTACAAGATCGAGGACCTGGCCGAGCACAGCGATTTCATGGAGGTCTGCTCGCTCCTGCTCTACGGCGAGCTGCCCGACGCCAAGCAGAAGGCGGCCTTCGAGAAGGCCATCACCTACCACACCATGCTGCACGAGCAGCTCAACTACCTCTACCGGGGCTTCCGGCGCGACGCCCATCCCATGGCGATCATGGTCGGCGTGGTCGGCGCGCTCTCGGCCTTCTACCACGACTCGACCGACATCACCGACCCGCGCCAGCGCATGATCGCCTCGCACCGATTGATCGCCAAGATGCCGACCATCGCGGCCATGGCCTACAAGTTCTCGCTCGGCCAGCCCTTCGTCTATCCGCGCAACGACTTGAGCTACGCGGAGAACTTCCTCTACATGATCTTCTCGGTGCCCTGCGAGGAGTACAAGATCAACCCGGTGCTGTCCCGCGCCATGGACCGCATCTTCATCCTGCACGCCGACCACGAGCAGAACGCCTCGACCTCGACCGTGCGCATCGCCGGCTCCAGCGGCGCCAACCCCTTCGCCTGCATCGCGGCAGGCATCGCCTCGCTCTGGGGCCCGGCGCACGGCGGCGCCAACGAGGCCGTGCTCCAGATGCTGCAGGAGATCGGCCACAAGGACCGCATTCCCGAATTCCTGGAGCGGGCCAAGGACCGCAACGATCCCTTCCGCCTGATGGGCTTCGGCCACCGGGTCTACAAGAACTACGACCCGCGCGCCGCGGTGCTGCGCGAGTCCTGCCACGCGGTCCTGGGCGAGCTCGGCGTGGAGCATGATCCCTTGCTGGAGCTGGCCCTGGAGCTGGAGCGCATCGCCCTGCAGGATGAGTACTTCGCCGAGAAGAAACTGTTCCCCAACGTGGACTTCTACTCGGGCATCATCCTCAAGGCCATGGGCTTCCCGACCTCGATGTTCACCGTGCTCTTCGCCGTCGCCCGCACGGTCGGCTGGGTGGCGCAGTGGAAGGAGATGATCGAGGACCCGAACCAGAAGATCAGCCGCCCGCGCCAGCTCTACACGGGGGCGTCGCCGCGCGACTACGTGCCGATAGACCAGCGTGGCTGACGGCCGGCCGGTCCGTCAACTCCGCTCGATCAGCTCGATCTTGTAGCCGTCCGGATCGTCGATGAAGGCGATCACGCTGCCGCCGTGCTTCATCGGCCCCGGCGGCCTGGGAATGGCGACGCCCTCGGCGGCCAGCTGCTCGCAGGTGCCGTAGATGTCCGGAACGCCGACCGCCAGATGTCCGAAGCCTGTTCCGAGGTCGTAAGGTGCCTCCTGGCCCCAGTTGTGGGTCAGCTCGATCACCGCGTCGCTCGCCTCGTCGCCGTAGCCGACGAAGGCCAGGGTGAACTCGCCTGAGGGATAGTCGGTACGGCGCATCAGCGTCATGCCGAGCAGGCGGGTATAGAAATCGATCGACTTGTCCAGGTCCTTGACCCGGATCATGGTGTGCAGCAGCCGGAAGTTTCCGGCGCCGGCGCCACCGGCCGTTGCTTCGCTCATGGCTCCTCCTGGGGGTGTTTCAGGCATTATAGGTCTTCCGGTCGGCGCCGCCAGACCCGATCACCGAAAGGATCGCGCGGGCCGCCCGGAGGCTGGGCGCGGGCCCGCCCAGACCTAGCAGCCCGGCCGCCGCGGCACAGCCCTCGCGCTGCGTCCGCCGGGCCGCCGGGTCGCGCAGCAAGGGCTGGAGCGCCGCCGCCAGCTCGCTGGGCGTGCAGCGCCCTTGGAGGCGCTCCGGCTGGACCTCGCGCGCCAGCACTAGGTTGACGACGCTGACGTGCTCGACCCTGATCATCCGGGCGGCCAGAAAGGCGGTCAGGGGATTGACCCGGTAGGCGATCACCGCGGGCAGGCCGGCGACGGCCAGCTCGACCGCCACCGTGCCCGAGGCCGCCAGCGCGGCATCGGCCGCGGCAAACGCCTGGAATTTCGCTTCGGTCCCGGTCAGGACCTCCGCCGGCACGGACCAGTCACCCACGGCCTCTTCGACCATGTCCGCGACGGTTCCCACCGTGGGCACGAGCGCGCGCAGCCCCGGAAAGCCTTCGGCGAGTAGACCCAGAGTCCTGCCGAAGACCGGCGCCAGGCGCCCGACCTCACCGCGCCGGCTGCCGGGCAGCACACAGAGCACCGGCGCCTCGGGCGGAATCGCTCGGTCCGCGCGCAACGCGGCGCCGTCGGGTCGCGCTGTCCCGACCGCCTCTACGGCCGGGTGCCCGACGAAGGTCGTGGCCAGACCGTGTGTCTCGAAATAGGGTGGCTCGAAGGGCAGCAGTGCCAGGAGGTGGTCCAGATAGCCGGCCATCCGGCGCGCCCGCCAGGGCTTCCAGGCCCAGACCGAGGGGGCCACGTAGTGCACCAGCCGGACGCCGCTTCCCTTGAGGCGCCGACTGACCCGGAGGGTGAAGGCCGGCGAATCGATGGTGACCAGGACGTCCGGCCGGGCGGCCTGGACGGCGGCAACCGTGTCCCCGATGCGCCGGTAGATGCGACGGGCGTGGGGCAGAACCTCGACGAGCCCCATGACCGCCAGCTCGTCGATCGGAAAGAGGCTGGCCAAGCCCTGCCCGGCCATGGCTTCGCCGCCCACGCCCGCGAAGCGGATCCTCCCGCCGGTCTCCGCTTTCAGGGCGGCCATCAAGCGCGCGCCCAGCTGATCGCCGGACGGCTCGCCGGCGACCAGGAAGACGAGCGGAGGCCGCTCCTCGCCGGCGGTCGCCCCCGTCATGAATTCGTCTGTATTCCGACGACGAAGAGGCCTGCGGAGTCGGCTACCGGACCCAATGCGTCGCCGCCGATGACCAGGGCGCCACCGGCCTCGACCGCGATGCCGCGCAGCCCAGCCGCCGCCGCCACCTCGACGGTGCGCTGGCCGATCGTCGGAAGGTCGGCACGGTGCTCCTGGCCCGGTTTCTTGATCTTGACCAGCACGCCACCGGGCCCGGCCCGGCGCAGCTCCCCGGCCCGTTGTAGGAGGGCATCCGTCCCCTCCGCCGCCTCCACGGCCAGCACGATCCCCTGCTGAACGACCACGCCCTGACCGACATCGGCCGCGCCCAGGACCTTGGCAACCGCTAGACCCCGTTCGATGTCCGCCTCGGCTTGCGCATCGGGCTCGAGGCGGCCGTAAATCCTGGGTTCGGCAAGCAGTTGCGTCAGGATCTCGTCCACGCCGATGACGCCGAATCCCTCTTCCTCCAGGCTGCGGACGACCGCGCTCAGAAGGCCGTCGTCCCCCACGCTGCTCATGCCGACCTTGGCCAGCCAGCGCGCCGTGCGCAGGTCCGGCTTGAGCTCGGCGAGGCTCGGTCGGGTAATCGCCCCCGCCATGACCAGCTCGGAAACCCCGGCCTCTTTTAGTATCTCGAATGCAGAGCCGGCGGCGCCGAGCCGGATCCAGGCGTGCGCGGCCCCGGCGACGGTGGCGGGATCGGTATGCCCTTCGAAGGCCAGCACGAAGACCTGCCGCCCGTCCAGTCGGCAGGCCTCGACCAGTCGGGCGGGAAGCTCGCCGCCTCCAGCCAGAACTCCGAGCGTACCCGCCATGCTACGACTTCGGTTTGCAGAGCGCCCGCGCGGAGTCCGACCGGATGAAGCTGAGCAACTCGCTGACCGACGCATTCTCGTTGAAGTGCCGCTCGGTCTCGCGGAGCCGCTCCGCCACGGTCCCGCTTGCGGCGAAGATGCTGTCGTAGGCGGACTGCAACGACTGAATCTCGTCCCGCGAAAACCCGCCGCGCTTCAGACCCACGACGTTCAAGCCCTTGAGGGTCGCCCGTTCGCCCATCACCAGGCCGAAGGGTATTACGTCGTGCTCGACACCGGACATGCCGCCGACCATGGCGCGGCGGCCGATGCGCACGAACTGGTGCACCGCGGCGAGTCCGCCGATGATGGCGTCGTCCTCGATGACGACGTGCCCGGCCAGGGTGGCGTTGTTGGCCATGATCACGCGGTCGCCGATCTGGCAATCGTGCGCTACGTGCGCGCCCATCATGAACAGACACCCGTCTCCGACACGCGTCACCATGCCGCCGCCCTCGGTGCCCGGGTTCATGGTGACATACTCGCGGATCGTGTTGTTCGCGCCGATGACGAGGTCCGACGGCTCGCCGGCATACTTGAGATCCTGGGGGCGGTGGCCGATCGACGCGAAGGGAAAGATCTCGGTTCCGGCGCCGACCCGGGTCCTGCCTTCGACAACCGCATGGCTGTGCAGCACCACGGACTCTTCGAGAACCACGTCCGGGCCGACGACGCAGAACGGACCGATCTGGACATCTTTCCCGAGCGTCGCCTTTGACGAAATGACCGATGATGGAAGGAGATCCGCCATCAATCGTCCATGATCATGGCGGCAAAGCGGGCCGAAGCCACCAAGGTGCCCTCGACCCGAACTTCGCCGGAGAATTTCCATACATTGCCGCGGCTGCGCAGCTTCTCGACATGGATCTTCAGGGTGTCGCCCGGGGACACGGGCTTGCGGAACCGCGCCTCGTCTATGGTCATGAAATAGACCAGCTTGCCGGCCGCGTCGCTCTCCAGGGTTTGGACCACAAGAACCGCCGCGGTCTGGGCCATGGCTTCCACGATCAGGACCCCGGGCATGACCGGCTGGCGCGGAAAATGTCCCTGAAAGAAGGATTCGTTGATGGTCACGTTCTTGATGCCGACCGCGCTCTTGTCGATCTCGAGCTCAACGATCCGGTCGACCAACAGAAAGGGATATCGGTGCGGTATCATTTCCATGATCCGCATGACGTCTATCGGAGCCACCTCGCTCGGCTTCCGGGTCTGTTCATCCATTCCCTATGCCCTATGACTTCAGTTGACGATGCCAGATCGAAACCAGCCGAAAGAATCGCTTGATGGGTATCGCAGGAATGCCGCACACGGTCTGTTTCGGCGCTACGTCCCGCATGACACCGCTCTTGGCGGCGACCCGGGCCCCCTGCCCCAGTGTCAGATGTCCGGCGACACCGGCCTGGGCGGCCAGCATGACCCGGTCCCCGAGTATCGTGCTTCCGGCAACACCGGACTGAGCGACCAGGACACATGCTCGACCAATCTGAACGTTGTGCCCGATCTGTACGAGGTTATCAATCTTCGACCCCGCCCCAACGACGGTATCCGGACCGGACCCCCGATCGATCGTACTATTGGCACCGATCTCGACATCGTCCTCGATGATGGCGCGCCCGATCTGCGGCACGTCCCGATAGCCCTCCGGATCCAGGGAGAAGCCGAAACCCCGGTTGCCGACGCGCACGCCAGGATGCAGCAGGCAGCGGTTGCCCACCAAGCAATGGCTCAGCGAGGCGCCGGGTCCGATTTCCGTATCGTCACCTATGACGACCCCCTCTTCGATGACCACCTGCGCCGCAATTCGACAGCGTGCGCCGATCTTGACCCGCGGCGCAACGACCACATACGGGCCCAGCCGGGTTCCCTCGCCGATCCTCGCGCTGGGATCGACTATGGCGGTGCCATGAATGTCACCGGCAATTTCGGCTGCGGGGTAAAAGGCCTGTGCCACCTTGGCATACCCGTTATAGGGTGCATCCGTCAGCAGAAGGTCCATAGTCTCGGGCGCGCGCGGCGCGTAGCGCGGATCTATGATGCAGGCTCCCGCCTGGCTCGCCTCCAGTGCCGGCAGATACCGCGAATTGTCGAGGAAGCCGAGTTCGGAGGGCCCTGCGGTTCCAATCGGCGCAACATCGGTGATCAGCCGATCCGGATCCGCGGCTTTGGATAGCATGGCCCCGGCAATGTCTGCCAACTGCCCGAGACTGAACGGGCCTGCAACGCGGAAGAAACGAGGATCAGCCATGTCGGGCCTAGTTCTGAGGCGCCGTAGTTTCGACCTTGGACAATTTCTGGTTCAACCGCTTCAAGACCTCCGATGTTATTTCGAGCTCCGGTCTGACCAGGACCACGGCACTTTTCTCGATCACTAAGTCGACCTCGCGCTCCTCGGCGATTGCCCGGGCGATCTCGACCAAGACCTTTTGAACTTGTTTCATGCCCTGGTTGAACTGTTTCTCCAGGCCCTTCCGGCGCGACTGTACCTCCCCTTGCAATGTAGCGACCTGCTCCTCGAGTTCGCGGCGCTTCTGAGCGAAAGCCTCTGCGGAGAGTATGGTCCGCTGGCGTGCCAATTCCTGGTCGGCCGTTCGCAAGGATTCTTCCTTCTTCCGAAGTTCCTCCTGATAGGCCGATCGTTGAGCGTCGATGCGTTTTTGCAACCCCATTACGGCCTCGGATTCGCGGTAGATCCCTTGTGTGTCGATCACAGCAATGCCAAGCGCACCGGTGACTTGGGCCTGCACCGGCGGAACAATCCCGAACATCGATTGTAGGGTCAGCAAGAGTCCCGCGATGCGGGACAGAGTTCGTCGCCGGTCTTGCATAGGCCTAGAATTTGGTACCGAAGCTGAAGCGTAGCACTTCGGTCTCGTCGAAATCTTCTTTGATCTGCGCATATCCGAGATCCAGCTGGAACGGGCCCAAGGGCGAGAGCCAAGAAAATCCTGCACCCACGGACACCCTGGGCGAGGAAGAATCCAAGACCTGTACATCACCGTCCACCCCCCATGCCGCACCAATATCGCCGAATAGTCTACCACGGATCTGCAGTTCTTCCGGCAGTCCGAGCGGAAAGCTGACTTCCAAGGTGCCGTTATAGAATTTCTTTCCGCCCAAGGCATCGCCGGTGGTCGCGTCGCGCGGCCCGACCCCGGCAAATTCGAAGCCTCTCAACGATTCGGAACTCAGAAAGAAACGGTCCCCCACACGAGTGTCCTGGTCAATGCCGAAAATCAGTCCGGTCTCGCCCTTGAGCGCCAGGGTGATCTGCTCCGTGATCGGCAGGTAGTAGCCCCCCCCGATCGTCGATTTGAGAAACCGCACGTCGCCACCCAGACCCGCAAACTCCGTGGACACACTTACGATCATGCCGTCATGCGGATCGAAGCGGGAATCCCGGGTGTCGAACGTGAGCTCCTGGCTGATGCTGGATTGCAGGCGTGAGCCTTCGTCGTCCTGGACGACCACCGAGGCATCGTCGTCGACGTTCGTAATCTCTTCATGCTGCAGCGTATAACGCCAGACCTGCCGGACATCCTCCACCAGATTGTAACCGGCGCGCAAGGATCCGCCGATGCGCTCTTCGTCGAAGGAACTCTCGTCCTGTTCCGCGGTGAGCCGGAACAGATCGAAGCCTGCCGCGAGATTTCGGTCGAGAAAATAGGGCTCGGTGAAGCTCAAATTCAGCGAGGAGTTCTCGGCAGCGAGTGTAAAATTCAACCTGAGGTCCTGTCCTTTGCCCAAGAGGTTGCGCTCCCGCAGCCCGACATTACCCAGCGGTCCAGAGGTCGTGGAGAAGCCAGCACCGAACGACAAATCCCCGGTCGACTGCTCCTCCACATCGACTGTGATGACCGTCCGATCCGGGGCGCTACCGGTCTCGTTCGCAATGTCCACCTTGCTGAAGTAGCCCAGATTTTGTATCCGCCGGCGCGAACGGCGCAACTTGGAGCTGTTGAAGGCGTCGCCCTCCACCAAACGGAATTCCCGGCGAATAACCTCGTCCAGCGTGCGCACGTTGCCCTGCACCTCGATCCGTTCCACAAAGACCTTCGGGCCCTCCTGGATCTTGTATGTGAGATCGATGCTCCTAGCTTCGCGATTGCGCTCGGTCCCCGGACGGACATCAACGAATGCATAACCCAGATTGCTCAACCTCTCGGCCAAATTTTCGACCGATTCCTCGATGACCGAGGCATCATACCAATCGCCCTCCTTGCTCTCTAGCTCGCCCTTCAAGCTCTCAGGATCCAGGTCGCGCAAGGTCGAGGTAAGATCAATCTTACCAAACCTGTAGCGCTCTCCCTCTTCCAGGGTGAAGGTTATGACGAAGCCTTCCCGATCAGGGGCTAGTTCGGCAATCGCGGAAAGCACCCGAAAATCGGCATAACCCTCACTCAGGTAGAAGCGACGCAACAGTTCCCGGTCGAAGGTGAGACGATCCGGATCGTAGGTGTCGGTCGTCGAGAGAAAGCGCCAGAACGCCGACTCGCTGGTCGTGATCTCGCCCCGCAGATCGCCATCTGAAAACGCCCGGTTGCCGATGAAGTCGATCGACTTGATGCCGGTGCTGGGTCCTTCGTTGATCTCGAAGACCAAGTCGACACGGTTTTGTGGAAGTTGAATGGCCTTCGGTTCCACTGTCGCCCCATACCGACCGGTTCGGCGAAACAGTTTTACGATTCTCTGAACGTCGTTCTGGACCTTGGTACGGGTGAACACGGTGCGCGGACGAAGCTCGATCTCCGCGGCCATCGTATCATCGTCGATCCGATCGTTTCCCTCGAAGGCGATACGGTTGATGATCGGGTTCTCGACGACCGTTACGATCAGCACGTTGCCGGCCCGCCGCAAGGTGACGTCGGCGAAGAGGCCCGTCGCAAAAATACTCTTCAAGGATTCATCCAGCAGCAGGGAGTCGAAGGGCTCGCCCGGATTGACGCGCAGATACGAGCGCACCGTCTCGGGCTCGATCCGCTGCGTGCCCTCGATACGCACCTCCGCGATGATGCCTCCGGAGAAGATCGTCTGTGCAAACAGCGGTGCAGGGCGGTAGCAGGACATTCCGCCGGCCAGCACAGCGGCAAGCATTACGACCGTAACCCCTTTGTACCTCACGATTGCTCCCCCAAAAGAAAGCCGCAACCGTCAGGTTACTAGATCCTTAATAAAATCAAAGACCTTCACGTGGTTGACGATATCGTTCCAGGTCGCGAATACCATCAAGCTCAATACCAGGGCGAGGCCGATGCGAAATCCGTATTCCTGAGCCCGTTCACCCAAAGGACGCCCGCGCACGGCTTCGATGGCGTAGAACAGCAAATGTCCACCGTCGAGAATCGGTATCGGAAACAAATTGATCAGTCCCAAGCTGATCGACAAGAGCCACATTAACTGCACCACCGAACCCCAGCCGTACTCGGCCACCTGTCCGGACATCTTCGCGATTCGCAACGGGCCGCCCAGTTCGGTCGCGCTGCGGTCGCCCACGATCATCTGGCCGACGGCTTTCAGGATAGCGAGCGTATGGGCGCCGGTCCTCTCCGTGGCCTGCCACAGGGCGGTGAAAGGCCCGTGCCGGACGAATTCGATGCCGCTGTGGCTGATGCCCAACCGGCCGACCTCCTGGCGATTGCCAAAGTCGTCGGTCACCTCGGTCATTCTTGGAGTCGCCACCAGAGGGACTTCGTTTCCGTCGCGCAGAACCCGGATTTCGATCGCTTCGCCCAGCCCTAGCGATACGATCCACTGTATGTCCTGGAAACTGCTGATTCCCGTGTCGTCGATCCGAACGATCCGGTCGCCGGGCTGCAAGCCGGCCTGTTCGGCCGCGCTGTCGGGTATGACCGTGCCAACGACCGGCGGCGTGAAGGGTTGACCGATGGCCATGAAGACCGCGGCCATAAGGACGATGGCGAACAGGAAGTTGGCGAGCGGCCCGGCGGCCACGATCCAACTCCGCTGGCCGAGCCGTTTGCAGGGAAAAGCCTCGGCGCGCTCTTCCTCGGTCAATTCCGACAATTCGGTGTCCGGCCGACTCGCGGCGTCGGCATCTCCGAACATTTTCACATACCCGCCCAGCGGGATCAGGCTGAACTTCCAACGGGTCTTGGCCCTGTCGGTCCATCCGAACAACTCGGGGCCGAACCCGATGGAAAAGACTTCGACGCGAACGCCGTTGAGCCGCGCTACCAGATAGTGGCCCATCTCGTGGACAAAGACCAGCACGGTGAGAATGCCCAAGAACGGCAGGCCGTAACCGTATAGTCCACTCGGAATTTCCATTGTTTTATTTTCCCGTGCCGTCGTTTTTATTAAGTGCCATTAACCGAACCCGAGACCGCCGCAACCCAGGCCGGAAGTAATGGTACTCTAAACCAACTATCCCCTTAAATAGGATAAGATTTCATGTCTTGAAAGGGGGGTAGCTGAAATCAACCGCCGTTGGACAGGCGGCACGCCAGGGACCGCGCCTCGCGGTCGACCTGCTGCACGTCGTCCAGGCTGTTCAGGGCCGCCGCCGGAATGGCTTCCAGAACCCGTTCGACAATTTCCGCGATATTGAGGAATCCGTTCCTCCCGCTGAGAAATCCCTGTACCGCGATCTCGTTGGCTGCATTGAGAACGGTCGGCGCACTGCCTCCGGCGCACAGGGCCTGTCGGGCCAGTCGGAGCGCCGGAAAGCGATCGGGGTCCGGGGCCTCGAAGGTCAACTGCCCGATCGCCGCCAAGTCCAGCCGGCCCACCGGCGCGGCCATGCGCGCCGGCCATGCCAGGGCATAGGCGATCGGCGTGCGCATGTCCGGTTGACCTAGTTGGGCCAATACCGAGCCATCGATATAGGAAACCATGGAATGGACCACCGATTGCGGATGAACCAGGATCTCGATCTGCGGCTCGGGCAACCCGAAGAGATGGTGTGCTTCGATCAGCTCCAACCCCTTGTTCATCATGGTCGCCGAATCGACCGATATTTTCGCGCCCATGTCCCAGTTCGGGTGTGCCACCGCCTGATCCGGCGTCACCCCGGCCATGGCCTTCCTGGATAAGTCTCGAAATGGCCCGCCGGAGGCGGTAAGGACGATCCGCTCCACCGCTTCCAGATGCCGTGTTTCGAGCACCTGGAAGATCGCGTTGTGCTCCGAATCGACCGGCAGCAGGGTCGCGCCATGGCGCGCGATTTCCGCCACCATGAGAGCGCCCGCACAGACGAGCGTTTCCTTGTTGGCAAGGGCGATCGAGGCACCACGACGGACGGCCGCAAGGGTCGGAGCCAGACCGGCCGCACCGACGATTGCCGCCATGACCCAGTCGGCCGGCCGGTCTGCGGCCTCGACCAAAGCATCCTGACCGGCCGCGACGCCGATACCGGTGCCGGCCAGCGCCTCCTTGAGGTCACCATAACGGCTTTCATCGGCAATGACCGCCAACCTGGGGCCGAGACGCCGTGCCTGATCGGCCAACAGCGCCACGTTTTGATGGGCGGTCAAGGCCTCGATTTCGAAGGCCTCGGGGTTGCGCTCGATCAAATCCACCGTGTTACAGCCGATCGACCCGGTGGATCCCAGAACCGTTACCCTGCGCGGCGCCTCCAGGGGCCGCAGCTGTGTAGACGCAACTTCCATGGCTATAAAGACGCCCCCCTCAACCAAACCAGCAGGGCCACCGCCGGGCCGGCAGCCAAGATCCCGTCCAACCGGTCCATCAGTCCGCCGTGTCCGGGAATGAGATTGCTTGAATCCTTTACACCGAATCGTCGCTTTACGCCGGATTCGAACAGGTCGCCCATCTGGGACCATACCGCCAATCCCGCGGCCACCAAAACCAGTGTAATCGGACTTACCCCCAACAAGAACAGTCCGGCCAGAGCTCCTATCGTCCCCGCCGCGACGATGCCGCCCGCCAAGCCGGCCCAAGTCTTGTTGGGACTGATTCCGGGGGCCATTTTCGGCCCGCCGATCAGGCGCCCCGCGGCATAGGCGCCGGTGTCCGTCGCCCAGACCACGAAAAGCAGCCAAAACAAGACCTCCCGGCCTCGATCTGGATGTTCGCGCAACCACATGATGCTCAAACAGGGCAAGGCGGTATAGAGCACTCCCAGGGCATACCAGAACGGCGGTCGGCCGGTTTCCCGACTTGCCAGGACCGCAACCGCCATGGCTCCGGCCGCTATGATCCAACCGGCAATCGTGTACTCGCGCAGGCCGGCGGCAGCCATGGCCGCCGTAACGACCGCGATTGTCAGATACCCCGGCCTGTCAAGCTCGCCATGGCCGCAGAGGCGCGACCACTCCCAAGACAGAATGGCGGCAACCGCAGTCAGCAGGATGTCGAAATACGGCGGCCCCAGGTAGATCAACGCGAGAGCAGCAGGGCCTAGCACCAGGGCCGACACGACCCGGAGAGTGAGGTTGCCCGCGCTAACCGGAACCAACCGCCGCACCGTATCGCCGATCTCGTTGCTGGAACTCACTGATCGCATTGGTGAGATCGTCCTTGGAAAAATCGGGCCAAAGCTTGTCGATGAAGACCAGTTCGCTATAGGCCGACTGCCAGAGAAGAAAATTACTGATGCGCTGCTCCCCGCTGGTGCGAATCACCAAATCTGGATCTGGCACCTCGGCGGTCGCCAGTTGACCGGAGAAACAGGCTTCGTCGATCGTTGCGGGGTCGAGGCGCCCTGCCGCCACGGCCTCTGCCAGTTGGCGGACGGCGGACAGGATTTCCTGGCGCCCGCCGTAGCTGATTGCCACCGTGAGGTTGAGGCGACAATTGTCACGGGTCCGCTCCTCGGCATCGTCGATCAGCCGCACGATATCGTTCTGAAGCCTGTGCCGTTCGCCGATGACACGGAGCCGAATGCCGTTCTCATGCAGCTTCTCGATGTCGGTCTCCAGGTAACGGCGCATAAGCCCCATCAAGTCGTCGACCTCGGGGGCTGGCCGCTTCCAGTTCTCCGAGGAAAAACCGTAGAGCGTGAGGTAGCCGATGCCGAGGTCGAGCGCACAATCCACCGCGCGTCGCACCGCCTCGGCACCGCGCCGATGACCGACGGTGCGCGGCAGGCCGCGTGCCGCGGCCCAACGACCGTTGCCATCCATGATGATTGCGACATGAGCCGGCGGCGGCCCTACCAGATATGGCTGCAGTGCCTCCATGGATTAGACCTGCATGATCTCGGCTTCCTTCTGAGCCAGCACTTCGTCGACCAGTTTGACGTGTTCGTCGGTCAGCGCCTGTACCTCGTCGGCCCACATGTGATGCTCGTCCTGAGAGATCTCGCCGTCCTTTTCCATATGCTTGAGGTTTTCCATGCCGTCCCGCCGCACGTTGCGCACGGCGATACGCGCCTGCTCGGCGTACTTGCCCGCGATCTTGGTCAATTCGACGCGCCGCTCCTCGGAGAGTTGCGGTATGGGCACGCGGACCTGCTGGCCGTCGGTCGCGGGATTCAGTCCCAGTCCGGAGTTGAGAATCGCCTTCTCTACGGCCGAGACAAGCGATTTGTCCCAGACCTGGACCGTGATCATGCGCGGCTCGGGCACGCCAATCGTGCCGACTTGGTTGAGGGGCATGGTGGCACCGTAGGCCTCGAGAGTAATCGGCTCCAACAGGCTGATCGATGCGCGGCCGGTGCGCAGTCCGGCAAACTCCCGGCGCAAGGCCTCGATCGCCCCATCCATGCGTCGCTTCAGATCGTTCAGGTCCGGATCCGCCACGGTTCAGTCCTCGCCATTGATCGTCGTGTACTGTCCCTTGCCGCAGAGCACGTCGGCAAAAGCTCCGGGTTCATAGATCGAGAATACCAGAATCGGAATGTCGTTTTCACGTGCCAAGGAAATGGCCGAGTGATCCATGACGCCCAAGTCCTCGGCCAGGACCTGCCGATAGGTCAGTCGCTCGTAGCGCTTGGCGCCCTGCACGCTGACCGGATCCGCATCGTAGACCCCGTCCACCTTGGTCCCCTTCAAAAGGGCATCGCAGCCCATTTCCGAGGCACGCAAGGCCGCCGCAGTATCGGTCGTGAAGAAAGGATTGCCCGTGCCGGCGCCGAAAATCACGATCCGGCCCTTCTCCATATGACGAACCGCCCGGCGCCTGATATAAGGCTCGGCGACGGTGGCCATCGGTATGGCGGATTGAACCCGTGTCGGCACACCCAGCTTCTCCAGGGCGTTCTGCATGGCCAGGGAATTGATCACCGTGGCCAGCATTCCCATGTAGTCGGCGGTCGCCCGCTCCATGCCCGTCGCCGCGCCCGATAGGCCGCGAAAGATGTTACCCCCGCCAACCACCACGCAGACCTCGATGCCGAGATCGTGTACCGCCCGCAGATCGACGGCGATTCGATCGACAATGGCGGGGTCCAGTCCATACTCCCGCTCGCCCATCAGGGCCTCGCCGGAGATCTTCAGCAGCACCCGATTGTATTGCGGCGCGTCGTCCATGGAACCGATGGGTCTGGCCTCCCTGCCCTCCCCTTCAAGGGCGCCGGACCGGTGGTGCCGGCCGCCAGCGGGGCTGCATGATACACATATTCGGGACATCGTCGCCCCAGAAAGCAATCGCGGTGGCCAGCCCCCTATTGGCCGAGCTGGGCCGCGACTTCGCCGGCGAAGTCCTCGGGCCCCCGATCGATCCCCTCGCCCAACTGAAAGCGGTAGAACTCGGTCACCGTCACCGCCGTCCCGAGGTCCGTGCTTGCGTTGTCGAGCACCTTGCGCACCTTCGTTTCGCCGTCGATGACAAAGGTCTGTTCGAGCAGACAGACCTCTTCGTAGTACTTGCGGAGCCGCCCCTCGACCATTTTGGCGACGATCTCCTCCGGCTTGCCCGAGGCCCGCGCCTGCTCGGCCAGCACGTCGCGCTCGCGCTCCAGGGCCGCCGGGTCGACGTCACCGCTGTCAATGGCTTGCGGCGCGGACGCCGCCACGTGCATGGCAAGTTGTTTGCCCAGAGCCACAAGCCGATCCTGGTCGCCACCCGATTCGAGCGCCACGAGCACGCCGATCTTGCCGAGGTCAGGCGCCGCCTGGTTGTGAACATAGGACGCGACCACGCCCTCCCCGACCGACGCCGCGGCGATGCGGCGCAGGTTCAGGTTCTCGCCGATCACAGATATCAGCTGGGTCAGCTCTTCTTCGACCGTCCGTCCCGTGCCCGGATAGGCCGCGGCCTTCAAGGCCTCCAGGTCGCCGCCGGCCTCGAGGGCCAGGGCCGCGACCTGGCCGACGAATCTCTGAAACTTGTCGTTCCGCGCCACGAAGTCGGTCTCGGAGTTGACCTCCACGAGAGCACCGCGGGTGCCCTCGGTCGCCAGCCCGATCAAGCCCTCCGCGGCGATCCGGCCCGCCTTCTTGGCGGCCGCGGCCAGACCTTTCTTGCGCAGCCAGTCCACCGCGGCTTCCAGATCGCCGTCGTTTTCCGTCAACGCCTTCTTGCAGTCCATCATGCCGGCGCCGGTCTTCTCGCGCAGCTCCTTGACCAGCGCAGCCGTAATCTCGGCCATATCTCACCTTTACATTAGAAAAACGTTACAACTCTTTGAGAGTCTTACAGAAACAAGACATAAAACTCGCGCGCATCTCCCGAACAACCCCGATCAGGCGCTTGCCGCGGCCGCTTTGGCCGGCGCGGTCTCGGAATCGGGCCCGCCTTTACTTCCTTCGGCGGACGCTTCACCACTCGGCTCCGTGGCCTTCGGGTCATCCGTCTTGTCGTCCGTGCCTTCGGCCTCGGTGGGCTCGGCTTGCGGGACCTCGGCCGGCTCGGCTTTGACGGCCGGCGGCGATTCGGCCTCTGCGGCCTCGGGCCCTTCGGCAGCCGGCTCTTCGGCTTTCTCCTCCGCGGCCGGCTCTTCTCTGATCTGGCGCCGGCTCTCCGGCTTTCTCCTCCGCGGCCGGCTCTTCTGCTGTCTGATCTGGCGCCGGCTCTCCGGCTTTCTCCTCCGCGGCCGGCTCTTCGGCTGTCTGATCTGGCGCCGGCTCTTCGGCTACGGTCTCCTCCGGAAGACTTTCCCTGGGCGCCTCTTCGGCCTCACCCACATCGCTGCCCCGCGCGGTGAGCTCCTCCTGAATTCCGTCGAGTACCGCGTCGGCCACCAAATCGCAGTAGAGGCTGATCGCCCGGATGGCGTCGTCGTTGCCCGGAATGGGATGGTCTATGCCGAGGGGATCGGAGTTGGAGTCCAGCACGGCAACCACGGGAATCCCCAATTTGCGGGCTTCCGCCACGGCGATGTGCTCCTTGTTCGTATCGATCACGACGAGCACGTTCGGCAATCCGCCCATTTCCTTGATCCCGCCGAGGGCGCGTTCCAGCTTGTCCCGCTCGCGGGTCAAGTTCAGGATCTCCTTCTTGGTCAGGCCCGTGTTCTCCTCCGCCAGGCGTTCATCGACGTCACGCAGCCGCTTGATCGAATTGGAGATGGTTTTCCAGTTCGTCAGCATGCCGCCCAGCCAGCGGTGATTCACGTAGTACTGGCCGCATTTCTTGGCGGATTCGGCGATCTTCTCGCTGGCCTGGCGTTTGGTGCCGACGAACAGCACTCGACCGCCCCCGGCCACCACTTCGCGGACCAGGTTGAGCGCTTGGTGCAGCAGGGGCACCGTCTGCTCGAGATCGATGATGTGAACGCCGTTGCGCACGCCGAAGATGTAAGGCGACATCCTCGGGTTCCAGCGGCGGGTGGTGTGTCCAAAGTGAACGCCAGCTTCCAGAAGCTGGCGCATGGAGAAGCTCGGCAGCGCCATATTTCCCTCTTTTCCGGTTTAGCCTCCGCGGGCGGATGATCCGGCCGAGCCGGACACCGGAGCGACGCTCGAGGATGTCTCCCCCGATAGCCACATGCCCACGTGCGAAATTCAAGTGTGCCGCTAGATAAAGGCAGATCCCGGAAATTGCAAGGAAAATCCGGATATTTCAGCCCTTTGCCGGTCAAATCTCCTGAACCACGACGCCGGGGATCGCCTTGATCGCCTGGCGCACCTGGGCCGAGAGCCGGTAGCCCCCGGGGAGCTCCATTTCCACCTCCTGCCCACCGTCGAGACCGAGAACCAGGGCGACACGGCCGCTCCCGCCGGCCACCGCCTGGCGCCTCAGCACCGCCTGGAGACTGTCGAGCGGCGCCGGATCGCTCAGAAAGAGCTTGAGGTCCGTGCCGGCCTGGGCCACCGCTTGGTCCAGGGGTGCGATCTCCTGCGCCGTCAGCCGCGGCGCCTCACCGTCATCCCTGCTATCGAGACTGACTGTGACAAGTAACGGCTGGCCGCTCTCCAGGAGGTCGCGGGCCCCTGCAAGCAGTTCCGAGAACACGATGACTTCGAACATGCCGCTGGTATCCGAGAGCTGCACAAAGGCGAAACGGTTGCCCTGGCGCGATGTGCGCTCCTGCTTGCCGATCACGATACCGGCCAGCCTTTTTCGGCCGGAGTCCGTCCCCGACCGGGCTGACAGTTCGGCATAGCTGGTCACGCGCAGGCGCCCCAGGGTGCCGCCGTAGGCATCCAAGGGATGAGCCGAGAGATAGAACCCGATGGCTTCGAACTCGTGCCGCAGCCGTTCCACGGCCGGCCAGTCCTGGATTTCGGGGAGGGCAAGCCGCGCGTGCTGCTCCGCCGCATCTCCGCCGAACAGGTTGACCTGCGCGGACTCCCGTTCGCTGGCCGCGGCCGCGGCGTAGCGGATCAAGGTCTCGGCCCCCTCGAAGACCTGGCGCCGGTTGTCGCAGAGAGTGTCGAAGGCGCCGGCGCAGGCCAAATTCTCCACCTGCCGCTTGTTCACGACCCGGTTGTCCAGACGCCCGGCCAGATCGCCCAGGTCCTTGAACGAACCGCCGGCCTCGCGCTCGGCCACCAGGGCCGCCATGGCGGCGGCACCGACGTTCTTGACCGCCGCCAGGGCATAGCGGATCGCCGGACTGCCGTCCGGCTGTCGCTCGACCCCGAAATCCGCCTGCGAGGCATTGACGTCGGGCGGCAGCAAGGGAACTCCGAGCCGGTCGAGTTCCTGACGGAAGACGTTGAGCTTGTCGGTATTACCCATATCGTAGGTCATCGAGGCGGCGAGGAACTCGACCGGGTAGTTGGCCTTTAGATAGGCTGTCTGATAGGCGACCATGGCGTAGGCGGCGGCATGGCTCTTGTTGAAGCCGTAGCCGGCGAACTTGTTGACCTGCTCGAAAATCTCCACGGCCTTGGCCTCGGGCACACTGCGCGCCACGGCGCCCTCGACGAAGCTCTTGCGCTGGGCCTCCATCTCCGACTTGATCTTCTTGCCCATGGCCCGTCGTAGGAGATCGGCACCGCCCAGGCTGTAGCCAGCCAGCTCCTGGGCGATCTGCATGACCTGTTCTTGGTAGATCATGATCCCGAAGGTCTCCGTCAGGATCCCTTCCAGGGTCGGATAGAGGTAGTCCGGCGTTTCCCCGTGTTTGCGGTTGATGTAGCTGGGGATGTTGTCCATCGGGCCGGGCCGGTAGAGCGCCACGACAGCGATGATGTCCTCGAAACGGTCGGCCTTGAGGCGGCGCAGCACGTCGCGCATGCCCGAGGACTCCAATTGGAACACGCCGACCGTTTCCGCCCGGCCCAGCATTTCGTATGTCTTCGCGTCGTCGAGCGGTATGTCCTCGAGTTCGAAGTCCATCCGGCATTCGCGTATAAGGTCACGTGCCCGGGCCAGGACCGTAAGCGTCTTCAAACCCAGGAAATCGAACTTCACCAGCCCCGCCTGCTCGACGAACTTCATGTTGAACTGGGTGACCGGCATCTCCGAACGCGGGTCGCGGTAGAGCGGCACCAACTGGTCGAGCGGCCGGTCGCCGATCACTACCCCGGCGGCGTGGGTCGAGGCGTGGCGGTAGAGCCCTTCCAGCTTGAGCGCGACGTCGATCAGCCGGGCGACTGCCTGATCCTCGGCGCGCATCTCCTGCAAGGCCGGCTCGCCGTCGATCGCCTGCTGCAGGGTGACCGGACTGGCCGGGTTGTTGGGCACCAGCTTGCAAATCCGGTCGACCTGCGGATAGGGCATCTGCAGCACCCGGCCCACGTCGCGCAGCACGGCGCGAGCCTGTAGCTTGCCGAAGGTGATAATCTGCGCCACCCGGTCGTGGCCATACTTGTCCTGGACGTAGCGGATCACCTCGTCGCGCCGGTCTTGGCAGAAATCGATGTCGAAGTCCGGCATCGAGACGCGCTCGGGATTGAGGAAGCGTTCGAACAGCAGGCCCCAGCGCAGCGGATCCAGATCCGTGATGGTGAGAGCCCAGGCGACCACCGAACCGGCGCCCGAGCCGCGCCCCGGCCCCACCGGGATGCCTTCCTTCTTGGCCCACTTTATGAAGTCGGCGACGATCAGGAAGTAGCCCGGAAAGCCCATCTGCTCGATCACGCCGAGCTCGTAGTCCAGCCGGTCGCGGTAGCCTTTTTCCTTGGCCGCGCGGGCGGCCTCGTCGAGGCCCGGGGTGCCGGTCTGAGTCGCCAGCCGTACCTCGAGACCGGCCCGGGCCTGGGCGCGCAGTTCCTCGGCTTCGCTGCGTCCCTCGCCGGTCGGAAAGGCGGGCAGGATGGGGGCGACCGGCTCGGGATGGAAGGCACAGCGGCGGGCGATCACCAGCGTGTTGTCCACCGCCTCGGGCAGGTCGTCGAAGAGCCGGCGCATCTCCTCGGCCGACTTGAAGCGGTGCTCGGGCGTCAGACGCCGCCGCTCGGCTTGCGCCACGTAGGCGCCCTCGGCGATGCACAACAGCGCGTCGTGCGCCTCGTAGATCTCGGCCTCGGTGAAGAAGGCCTCGTTGGTGGCGACCAGCGGCAACTCATGCTCGTAGGCGAGATCGACCAGCCGCTCTTCGATCTCGCCTTCCTCGGGCAGGCCGTGGCGCTGAATCTCGACATAGAGCCGCCCGGGAAACAGCCGGGCCAGGGTCAGCAGCATGCCCTCCGCCCATTCGTCCCGTCGCTCGCGAAGGAAGCGGCCGACCGCCCCTCGCGGCCCGCCAGTGAGCGCAATGAGACCCTCGCTGTGGCCTTCGAAGGCCGTCAGCTCCAGTTCCGCTGCCTCGCCGGGTTCGCCGCCCAGATAGGCCTGGCTGACCAGCTGAAGCAGGTTGCGGTAGCCGGTCTCGTTCTGGACCAGGAGGACCAGCTGGTCCGGCGCCGGTCTGGCCCCGTTCTGCGCCGCCGGGTCGCTGCGGGAGACGGCCAGCTGGCAACCGATGATCGGCTGGACGCCGGCAGCCGCCGCCGCGGAGGAGAACTCGAGCGCGCCGAACAGGTTGCCGCTGTCCGCCACCGCAACCGCGGGCATGGCGTGCCGGCGGCACAGCGCGACCAAGTCCCCAATCCGGATCGCGCCCTCGGACAGGGAGTAAGCCGAATGGACTCTCAGGTGAACGAAATCTGCATGCGACATCGCGATAAGAATTCCACTTGGAACCGTCCCTGTCAGCGGGAACAGGCAGGCAACAAACGGTGGTGAACCCCGGGTTATCCACAGGATCTCGTGGACAAGGGGCCACGATCACCCAGCTATGCCGTTCGCCGCGCCCAGCGCTGTTCATAAATCGTTAATCAAGATCTGCCAAGCAAGGCGGCAAGGATTGCAACCGGTTGCGAGTCCACCATGTTTCCGCGCTATACCTACGAGACCCTTGACGGCATGGAGCGCCGTGACCGGCAACGCTATCCGGTTCCGACTCCGACGGCCATATCGCTGATCGCCGGCGGTCGGGAATACAGCGGCGTCATCGAGGACGTGTCCCTCTGCGGCGCGCGGATACGGTTCGATAGTCCGGTCACGCTTGCCGGACCTGTCGAGATCGCACACTCGGCGGTCGGCAGGTTCCACGGCGAACTCAAGTGGCGCGCGGGAAACACTTCGGGCCTGCGGTTCGACGACACCGAGGCCGCCATCGGCCTGTGCGTCCACTGCCTGAAACAAATGGTGCCGATTCGCAGGCCTGCCTAGGGAAAGTCGGACATGTCGAGCATTCGGAGCACGGCCATGGTCGCGGCCATCGCCATCCTGACCCTACTCGCGGCTTGCGCCCCCGAGATCGGCAGCAAGGAATGGTGTGCCGACATGAAGCAGAAGCCCAAGGGAGACTGGACCGCCAGCGAGGCGGCCGATTACGCCAAGCATTGCCTGTTCTGAGATCCAGCTCCCTTGCCGGTGCGTCCGGGCTGACGGCCTTGGCAGGACCTGCGGAACGGCACGGACGCTCAATTCTGCACGACGACGCCGTCCTCCAGCCTGAGGGTGCGGTCCATGCGTCCGGCCAGATCCTGATTATGGGTCGCGACCAGGGCGGCCAGCCCCCCGTCGCGCACCAGCTTCATGAGGCTGTCGAAGACCGAACCGGCGGTCTGGGGATCCAAATTGCCGGTCGGCTCATCGGCCAGCAGTATGGCGGGACCATTGGCCAGCGCCCGCGCGACGGCGACACGCTGCTGTTCGCCGCCTGAAAGCCGTGCCGGCCGGTGGCCGCCGCGCTCTCGCAGCGCGAGCATGTCGAGCAGTTCGGCGCTTCGCGTCCGGGCCTTGGCGCGCTCCACGCCGGCGATCATCTGCGGCACGACGATGTTTTCCAGCGCAGAGAACTCCGGCAGGAGGTGGTGATACTGGTAGACGAATCCGATGGTGTTGCGGCGAAGCGCCGTGCGCTCCCCGTCGGGAAGCCGCGAAGTTAGCCGGTCCTCGACCACGACCTCGCCGGCGTCCTGCCGCTCGAGCAGCCCGGCGATGTGCAGAAGTGTCGACTTGCCAGAACCGGACGGCCCGACCAGGGCCACCAGTTCGCCCGGACGAAGCTCAAGCGTCACGTCGCGCAGCACCTTCAGCTCGCGACCGCCCTGGCGGAAGGTCTTGCGAATGCCCTCCAGCCGCAAACGCTGCCCGGCGGCCGGTTCACTCATAGCGTAGCGCCTCGACGGGATCGAGCCGCGCAGCGCGCCACGAAGGATAGAGCGTGGCGAGGAACGACAGCACGAGCGCGACAACGGCGACCGCGACCACCTCCACGGGGTCGATCTTCGACGGCAGGTGCGAGAGAAAGTAGATCTCGGCCGGGAACAGCTCGGTCCCGGTCAGGGTCTGAAGCAGGGTGCGAATGACCTCGATGTTCCGGGCCAGGAGCACGCCGGCCAGGCAGCCGAAGAATGTACCGACGACACCGATGAAAGTGCCCGTCATCAGGAAGATGCGCAGGATCATACCCCGTGTCGCGCCCATCGTGCGCAGTATGGCGATGTCGTGGCCCTTGTCCCGGACCAGCACGATCTGCCCGGAGATGATGTTGAACGTCGCGACCAGGATGATGAGCGTCAGTATCAGGGCCATGACGTTGCGTTCGACCTGGACCGCGCTGAAGAAGCTCGAGTTGGCCTGCTGCCAGTCGACCGTGCGAAAATCACCCCCCAGGGCCGAGCGGATGTGGCGTCGTATCGCTGCTATTTCCTCGGGATTCTCGACGAACAGCTCGATGGCGTTCACGCTCTCCGACAGCCGGAAATAGAGTTGCGCGGCCTCCAGCGGCATGTAGACGAAGCTGCTGTCGTATTCGTACATGCCGATCTGGAACAACGCGACGATGCGATAGGTCTTGAGGCGCGGCATGGTCCCCATGATCGTCTGGTTCCCACGCGGCGTTACCAGGGTGACGCCGTCGCCGACCGTCAGGCCCAGTCGCCTGGCCAGTCGGCTGCCCAGCAGGACCACGTCCTCGCCGCGGAAGTCCTCGAGCGATCCCGCGACGATATTGTCGGCGATCAGGGCACGTCCCGTCAGGGTTTCGGGCCGCACGCCGCGCACCAGGCCGCCCAGGGCCCGGCCGCCGGACGTCACCATCACCTGTCCTTGGATCTGCGGCACGACGCTGGAAACCCCGATGATCTGACGCAGGCGAAGGGTCGTGGATTCGAAATCCTCCATCGGACCCTGATCGGCAAAGACGGTGAGGTGGCCGTTTACGCCGAGGATGCGCGACAGCAGGTCGGCGCGGAAGCCGTTCATCACCGCCATCACGACAATCAGCGTCGCCACGCCCAGGGCAATGCCGATCACCGAGAAAATGGCGATCACCGAGAGCGAGCCTTCCTGGCGGCGGGCACGCAGGTAGCGCCTGGCCACCATGCGCTCGAAGGCGGTAAACATCATCTGCGGACTATCCGGTTCAGTATCAGGCGGTCAGGCGCGCCAGCGCGGATTCGCTCGACAGTTCCTGCCTGTCACCGCCGCGCCGTTGTTTCAACTCGACCACGCCCTGTTTGACGCCGCGCGGCCCGACGACCAGTTGCCAGGGCAGGCCGATCAGGTCCATCTCGGCGAACTTGGCACCGCCGCGTTCCTCGCTGTCGTCGTAGAGGACTTCGATGCCGGCCCCGCGCAGCCGGCCGTAGATCTCTTCGCAGACCCGGGTGCAGTCGGCATCGCCGGCCTTGAGGTTGATCAGTCCGACCTTGAAGGGCGCGACAGCCTCGGGCCAGACGATTCCGGCGTCGTCGTGACTCGCCTCGATGATCGCGCCCGCGAGGCGCGATACGCCGATGCCGTAGGAGCCCATGTGCACGGCGACCTGGCTGTCGTCCGGCTTGGTCACGAAAGCGCCCAGCGGCTCGGAGTACTTGTCGCCGAAATAGAAGATGTGGCCGACCTCTATGCCGCGCCCGACATGACGCCGGTCCTCGGGCACGCGGCGCTCGAACTCCGCGGCATCGTGCTTTTCGTCCGTGCGGGCGTAGAGGCTGGTGAAGTGGTCCACGATCTTCGCCAGACCCTCGACATCCCGATACTCGACATCGGAACCGAGGACGTCGAAATCGACGAAGTCCCGGTTGCAGTGGACCTCGGACTCGCCGGTGTCGGCCAGGATGATGAACTCGTGGCTCAGGTTGCCGCCGATCGGCCCGGTGTCGGCCTCCATGGGAATCGCCTTCAGGTCCATGCGCGCGAAGGTCCTGAGGTAGGCTACGAACATCTTGTTGTAAGCCTCTCTGGCGCCTTCATAATCGAGGTCGAAAGAGTAGCTGTCCTTCATCAGGAATTCGCGCCCGCGCATGATCCCGAAACGGGGCCGCACCTCGTCGCGGAACTTCCATTGGATGTGGTAGAGCAGCTTGGGCAGGTCGCGGTAGCTCTTGACCGCGCTCTTGAAGATGTCGGTGATCAGTTCCTCGTTGGTGGGACCATAGAGCATCTCCCGGCCGTGCCGATCCTCGATGCGCAGCATCTCCTTGCCATAGTCCTCGTAGCGCCCCGACTGCTTCCACAGGTCGGCCGATTGGATGGTCGGCATGAGGATTTCCTGGCAGCCGGCGGCGTCCTGCTCCTCGCGCACGATTCGCTCGATGTTCTTGAGCACGCGAAAGCCGAGCGGCAGCCAGGAGTAGATGCCGGCGCTCGCCTGCCGGATCATGCCGGCGCGCAGCATCAGCCGGTGCGAAACGATCTGCGCCTCGGCGGGGGTTTCCTTCAGCGTGGGCAGGAAGTAGGCGGAGCGGCGCATCGAACTCCTCGGCGTCGAATTCCATGGTATGCGCGCCCTTGGAACAGGACGCCGCCCGCCGCGGCCACGGGCGTGCAGAGACTATGGGAAGGCCGCCACGTTGTCCATGGCCCGACGGCGGGAAATTGCGGCTCCGGAACGGCCGCGAGAGACCGTCGGCACAAGACCGGATATGGTACTATGGCGACGAGGAGATCGGAGACGGGACATGGAAAACCGCCGGCAAAGGAACGCTTTCTGGGCGGCCGTGCTTTTCTGGGTTGTCGTCGCGCTCATCGCCGCCGTGGTTTCCTTCTCCTATATCGGCTGGCTGGGCGTCGGGTTGCTTGGCTTGATCGGGCTCTTGGTATCCATTCGACTCGACCTGCACGGCGGACATGCCGTGCCGGACACCGGGCAGGGCACGACGGCGGTCGGGCTCTACGCCAAGCAGCTGGAGGAACAGACGCGATCCTCGCCGGATCAGAAGCTGGCCGACAAGGAGCGGCGCGCCGAGCGATCGAAGCTGCTTTACCTGATCAATACGGTCTGCATGTGCCTGATCATTTTCGGCTTTTACATGTTCATCCGGTTTCAGCTCTGAGCACGCGGCCGGTGCCGGACTCGATGCGCGTCCAGACAGTCCTTAGCCCCCGGCCAGCCGCTCCCGGCATTTCGCGGCCAGTTCCGCCTCGCCCGCGTCTTCCAGCGGCCGGCCGTTGAAGTATGCGCGCCCGTCCCGCAGCTCGATGGTGCCGATGAGGACCCTGGCCTCGACGGCTGGGTGGCCCGGGCCGGAGCCGAGACGCTCGAAGAGGTCGAGTTCGATCGGGATCAGAAGATTCTCGGACGGCTGAATCGAAATATCGCCTTCGGGTTCGGCCGGCGCGACTGCATGGCCGCGCACATCGATACCAGGTTGATAGGCGACGTCGGGCGCCGGCCGGTGGGCGACAAGGCGCTTGCAGTCGGCCTGCGTCATGCGCAGGATGGCATCCGCCGCCGACGCAGGGATGGCGGCCACGAGCAGGAGCGACAGGCTCGCTGTCAGACTGGCACCAAGGCGCTGCATGGCCGAACTTTAGCCACGCCAGGCTAACAAAGCCATAAGCCCTGTTCGCCGGTCGCAAAAGGGGGAAGTGAGAGCGCAGCTAGGGCGCGACGGTACCGGCTAGGCTTCGGTCCCAGGGCGGCACGCGGCCGGTTGCGAGATCCGAGGGGGAAAGAATGCTGAAACTGTTCAAGCTGGCCGAACATCAGACGACCGTGCGGACAGAGGTCCTGGCGGGTTTCACGACCTTCCTGACGATGGCCTACATCACCTTCGTCAACCCGGCGATCCTCTCCGATGTCGGCATGGATTTCGGGGCGGTCTTCGTGGCGACCTGCGTGGCGGCGGCGGTCGGCACGCTGATCATGGGGCTCTACGCCAACTTCCCGATCGCGTTGGCGCCGGGCATGGGACTGAACGCCTTCTTCGCCTATGCCGTGGTCGGCAGCATGGGCTACGCCTGGCAGACGGCGCTCGGCGCGGTGTTCATTTCCGGCGTGCTCTTCGTCATCCTCAGCTTGCTGCCGGTGCGCGCCTGGATCATCAACTCGATCCCCAAGACCCTCAAGCTGGCGATCTCGGCCGGAATCGGGCTGTTTCTCGCGATCATCGCGCTGAAGAACGCCGGCATCGTGGTGGACCATCCGGCCACGCTGGTCACCTTGGGCGACGTCACGGCCCCGGCCGTCCTGCTCGCCGCGGCCGGCTTCGTCATCATGATCGTGCTCGACGCTCACAGGATCCCGGGCGCGGTGATCATCGGCATCCTCGCGGTCACCGCCGTCGGCGTCCTGTTCGGCGTCTCCGAGTGGAAGGGCCTGGCCTCGCTGCCGCCCGATCCCATGCCGACCTTCCTGCAGCTCGATCTCGCCGGGGCGTTCGAGATCGGCCTGCTGACAGTGATCTTCACCTTCCTGCTGGTCGACCTGTTCGATACGGCCGGCACCCTGGTCGGCCTCGCCCACCGCGCCGGCATGCTCGACGCCAAGGGCCATCTTCCGGGGGTCGGCCGGGCGCTGCTGGCCGACAGCACGGCGACGGTGGCCGGCGCCCTGATGGGCACTTCGACGACCACCAGCTATATCGAGAGCGCGGCCGGCATCAAGGCGGGCGGCCGCACCGGGCTGACCGCCGTGGTCGTCGCGGGCCTGTTCCTGCTCACCCTGTTCTTCTCGCCCCTGGCCCAGACCGTGCCCGGCTATGCGACCGCGCCGGCCCTGCTCTACGTCGCCTGCCTGATGGCCCGTGGCCTGGCGGAGATCGATTGGGAGGACGCGACCGAATATGCGCCCGCGGTGATCACCGCGATAGCCATGCCGCTGACCTTCTCGATCGCCCATGGCATCGGCATCGGTTTCATCACCTATGCCGTCGTCAAGATCGTCGGCGGCAAGTGGCGCGAGTGCCCGCCCGCCGTCCTCGTGATCGGCGTGCTGTTCGCCCTCAAGTTCGCCGCATTCTGAGCGGCGGTTCGTTGTCGGCGCTTGGCGCCTGATCCGGATTTGAACGAAGGCTACTCGTCTGGCGGGTACCCCGTAATCGGACCTATGCGCCGATTGTGAACAAACATTTCAATTTTCGATAGTGAGACTCGACGTCCGATTCTGGGCAGGGCGAGCCCAGACCCCTCGTTCTCGACAGCCTGGCTTGCTCCCGAATCCTTCCATTACTCTTTTGTTATTAAATAATATTTTGGTTGTTCAATCCGCTCGAGTCGGGTCTTGGGCGAAACGGCGGAGGTTTACGAAAACTTCACAACCCTGGCGTCACTATGGTCGTTCGAGTTCGGTCATGGATTATTCGTGCTACAATATGCAGGTGTGGTGCTGCCGCTATATGCGACGTGGAAGGACGTGGGATGTCTTCGTCTAGTTTTCTAGAAAAACCGGCCGAAAAGCGCACCGGTCGGCTTATAACGATGGTCTGTGCGATCGCGCTGGGGGTTACCGCGGGGGCCGGCGCGGGTCTTGCCGAGACCAAGAACCTCAATCACATCATCAACTTCGCCGGCATGCAGCGCACGCTGACACAAAAGATCAGCAAGGAATCCCTGCTCGTGGCGCTGGGAGTCGATCGGGAAGAAAATCTCCGGAACCTAGAAGAAAGCAGAGCCTTGTTCGACCGTACGTTGAAAGGTCTACGCAACGGCGATGCTGTCCTGGGCCTGCCACCGACAACCGAGCCCGATGTTTTGGACCATCTCGGCAAGGTCGAGGAGCTGTGGCCGCTGCTCGAAACCGTCGTCCGTAACAGTGTCGCCGGCCAGAACGTCACGGCCCAGGGTATCGACACCATTGTCGAACTGAATTTGCCTCTCTTGCAGGCTGCGGACGACACGGTGAAGGCCTATGAGCGGGGGGCACGCGGCGGAAACGTCAATCTCGTTTCCATGCTCACGGTGGCCCTCGACGTGTCGGGGCAGCAGCGGATGCTGAGCCAGAAGATGTTCAAGGAGTATCTTCTGATCGCCTATGGCTACGAAGAGCGAAGCAACCGGCGGAACCTGCGCGGTACCATTAAGCTGTTCGATCGCACGCTCCAGAGTTTGATTGAAGGCGACAACGATCAGGGAATTCTGCGCGCACCAACCCCGGAAATCAGGGCCCGGCTGCGGGTTGTCGAACGGCTGTGGGACGAAATCCGGCCGCAATTGGAGCCATTTGGGAAGGCCGGAAGACCCGATCCCGGCGCCATCGCGAAAGCGGCACAAGTAAATCAGCTGCTGCTCGAAGAATTGGACCAGGCCGTGACCCTGTACGAACGCTTGTAGTGGTGCCGCGGACCCCAGGACGGGCCACGTTACCGGGCGCGGAACGTGATGAGTTCGCTCTCGATCAGCACATAGGCGATGCCCCAGAGAACCGCGGCGATCACGGTGGTAATGAAGGCCTTACGGAGCATCATGGGCTTGGCCGGCGCACTGGTCGCATGGCCTGGCGCGTGCTCGTCGGGCACCCGGACACCCCAGGGAAGCACCGTGAACAGCACGACCCACCAGATCATCACGTAGACCAGCACACCGGTAAACCAGTTCATGACGGGAGTCCCGCGCCGCCCTGTGTCTAGACCTGCTCCAGTTCGATCAGCGTACCGGAGAAATCCTTCGGATGCAGGAACAGGACCGGCTTGTCGTGCGCGCCGGTCTTCGGCTCGCCGTCGCCCAGAACCCGCGCTCCGCCGGCGACCAGCCGGTCGCGCGCGGCCAGGATATCGTCGACCTCATAGCAGAGGTGGTGCATGCCGCCGGAGGGATTGCGCGCCAGGAAGCCATGGATCGGCGAGTCCGCACCCAAAGGAGAAAGCAGCTCGATCTTGGTATTGGGCAGCTCGACAAACACCACCGTGACACCGTGCGCCGGTTGGTCCAGAGGCTCGGAAACCCGGCCCCCCAAGACGTTCCGGTACTGCGCGGCGGCCGCCGCCAGGTCCGGCACTGCAATGGCCACGTGGTTCAAGCGTCCAATCATGTCGCGCGCTCCCTTCCGGGCCCGGATTAACAGATAACGTCCGGCGATTCCATCACAAGCGGATCAGGTGCACCCGGGTGACCGGCTTCTTGCCGACCGCACGAAACAAGGCGCGGCGCACGGCCAAGCGGGCGGTCTCGCTCACTCGTTCGTCGCTGGTCCGGGCGCCGGGCGGCAGCTTGCTCACATCATCCTTGAGCGCGTCGAGCGCCTCGAGGACGACCTCGACCTCGGTCTCGGGGTCGAGCACCCCCTGCAGCGCCAAGCGCGGCTCGGCCCGGAGCGCGCCCTCGGCGTCCACCACGAGAGTGACCAGGGCGACGCCGTTGTAGAGCAGGCGCTGGCGTTCGCGCAGCACCGGGCTCCGGTCCGGAATCAACCGTGTCCCATCGAGGATCAGGCGCCCCGTCGGCACGTGATCGAAGATTTCCACGGCTCCGGGTGCGAGGTTGATCAGGGTCCCGTTCTCGGCCACGATCGCCTGCGGCACCTGGCACGCCCGCGCCAGCTCGGCATGTTCGGCCAAGTGGCGCGCCTCGCCGTGCACCGGGATCGCGACCTGCGGGCGGACCCACTGATACATCTGCGCCAACTCGTCGCGCGCGGGATGGCCCGAGACGTGGGTGAAGTGATCCCGGTCCGTGACCACCTTGATGCCCTGGCGCACCAGTTCGTTCTGAAGGGCGCTGATCGCCTTTTCGTTGCCCGGTATGACGCGGGAGGAAAACACCACGGCGTCGCCCCGCTCGAGGCTCACCTCCGGGTGATCGTCGCGAACGATGCGCGACAGGGCCGAACGCGGTTCGCCCTGGCTGCCGGTGCACAGCAGCAGCACCTCGTCGCGCGGCAGAAAACCGACGTCGCGGTCGGACACTAGGGGCGGCAGGTCGGCGAGGTAGCCGCAGTCCCGCGCCGCCTGATAGATCCTGTGCATGGAGCGGCCGACCAGCGCGACGTGCCGGCCGTGCGCCTCGCCGACCCGCATCGCGGTCTCCAGCCGCGCCACGTTGGTGGCGAAACAGGCAACGACCACGCGCCCCTCGAAGCCGCCGACGAGCTCGGTCAGGCTTTCGCGCACCTCGCCCTCGGACCCCGACTCCCCCTCGACCAGCGCGTTGGTCGAATCGCACACCATGGCAAGCACGCCTTCCTCGGCGAGCCGCCGCAGAGCGGCCTCGTCGTAGTCGTCGCCGACCAGCGGTTCGGGATCCAGCTTCCAGTCGCCGGTATGGAGCACGGTTCCCGCCGCGGTCCGGATCGCCACGGCATTAGGCTCGGGAATCGAGTGCGTCAGGGTGATCAGCTCCAGTTCGAAGGGGCCGACCGTGAAGCGCCCCGACATCGGCACCTCGGTTATTTCCGCGTCCTCGGCAAAGCCGTTTTCCCGCAGCTTGCGCCGCAGCACGCCCGCGGTGAAGGGCGTGGCGTAGATCGGGCAGCGGAGGCGCGGCCAGAGGTAGGGCACGGCGCCGATGTGATCCTCGTGGGCGTGGGTCAGGACCAGGCCCGCCAGCTTGTTCTTCTGGTCTTCGATGAAGGTCGGGTCCGGCATGACCAGGTCGACGCCCGGCAGGCGCTCCTCGGCAAAGGTGATGCCCAGGTCGATCATCAGCCAGGCGCCATCGTGACCATAGAGGTTCAGGTTCATGCCGATCTCGCCGGTCCCGCCGAGCGGCAGGAACCAGAGGTCGCCTGGCCCTGCCAGCCTGCTCGCCCG
>CAMYKD010000067.1 GCA_947258885.1 uncultured Kiloniellales bacterium
CCACAAGGCGGCCGTGACCGGCGACACCGTCGGCGATCCCTACAAGGACACGGCGGGCCCGGCGGTCAACCCGATGATCAAGATCACGAACATCGTGGCCTTGCTGCTGTTGGCCGTTCTGGCCCACTGAGCAGCTCATAGACCTGAAGATGAGAGCCTCGGGGCAGGCCCCGGGGCTCTTTTTTCGGCTGGCAGGGCCGACCGCCGGCCGTGTTGCTATTGCTTGTTCATGGCATCAGTCGGGAAGCGGCCGATGTTGCCCAACAGTTCCTGCAACAGGTTCAGATCGCGGCCTTCGGTCGGTGTTATGCGGTCGACCGGGTCGATGTCTTGGCCGTCCTCCAGGGTGTAGGTCCTGGTGCTGTCGACCCTGCCGCTGCCGTCGAACGAGACGACCAGGATGCTGCGTTCCAGCACGTCGGGCTTCAGGAAGGCGAATTGGCTGACTTTTTGGCCGATGTAGTACCACCTGCTGTCCTCGAAGGTGGACACCGCCGAGGGCGATCCCAGCAGGTTCGCCACGTCCTGGCGCCGATATGCGCCCGGCTGAATTTCCGCAATCAGTTCCGGATCCGGCAGGTTGCCATGGACCTGGACGTTGTTTCCGCAGGCCGGCAGCAAGAGGGCCGCGGCCGCGAAGAAGATCCCGCGGCCCCAAATGCGCGGGAACCGCAGTGTCTGGCCTCGTCGCAGCATCGGTTCTTCCTCGCGGTCGGTTAGGTCCACACTCGAGCCTCTTGATTAAACCTGCCGGGCGGTTCATTTCAAGTGCCGGGACGAGATGCGGGCCCCTTGAGGGACCGCCCGGCCGGGGGCGAGGAGCGATCACTGTGCTGACCGGACTGTTCGGAGGCAATCGCCGGAAGGACGCCGCCCGGGCGCTTTACGCGCGAATCGTGGCGCAGGCCCGCCAGCCGGCCTTCTACAGCGGCTGCGGCATTCCCGATACCTTGGACGGCCGGTTCGAACTCGTCGTGCTTCATGCCTTTCTGGTACTGCAACGCCTGAAACGCGACCGGGAGGCGTCGGCCGAGTTTGCTCAAAGCCTCTTCGACGTCCTGTTCCGGGACATGGATGTCAGCCTGCGGGAACTCGGCGTCGGAGACCTGGGGGTCGGGCGGCGCGTCAAGGCGATGGCCCAGGCGTTCTATGGGCGGATCGCCGCATACGAGGCGGGGCTGGAACAAGGCGAAGAGACACTGGTTGCGGCGCTCAGGCGCAATCTTTACGGCACCGTCGATCCGGGCGGGCCGGAACTCAGGGCCATGGCCGACTATCTGCTCCGCGAGGCCGCCGGGCTGGCCGCCCAGGACCTCGACGGTCTGATGTCCGGCCGGCTGAATTTCGGTGCCCCGCCGGCCACTGCGACAGCGGCCGGCGCGCCACCTCCCGCCATGCGGAGCGAATGAATTTCGTTGACCGGACCCCGGCCCTTGCCTAATGTGCGCGCCGCCGAGCGCCCCTAGGCGGAGTGTCACATGGCCGCAGGGAAGCAGCCGGAAGCCGAATTCTCGCGCCGTGTCAGGGTGGATACTCTCGGCGAGGGAGAGGTGGTTCAGCGGATCGAGGCGACGATAGACGAGCGCAGGGCGCTGGCCAGGCGATTCGAGCTGTTGTCTCTTGATCGTTTCGAGGCCACGCTGCACCTGCAGCGGTCGGCCGGCAAGCCGTTGGTCCGAGTTTCCGGACGCTTCGAGGCGGAGGTCACACAGGCCTGTGTGGTCACTCTGGAGCCCGTGGCGGACCATTTGAAGGGTAGCTTCTTGCGGTGCTACAGTTTGGCTGCGGAGGATGCGGCGGAGCGGGAGATCCTGGTCGATATCGGCGAGGAGGAGCATCCGGAGCCGGTGCCGCCCGGCGGGGTCGATCTGGGCGAGGCGGTGGCCGAGCAGTTGGCGCTCCATCTGGACCCTTATCCCAGGGTCGAGGGTGCCAGACTGGAGCAGGCCGAGTGGGGCGGCTCGGCTGAGAACGAGCGGCGCCGGTCGCCCTTCGCCGTGCTCGACTCGCTAAAGGGGCGGAAGTAACGCCGCTGAGAAGATAGGACCAGGGCGGTCGGGCTTGCCGCTGGCCGTAGGATTGGCTAAGAAGCGGCGTCGGACAACGCCCTTTCGGATGTGAGAGATAGATCATATGGCTGTTCCCAAGAAGAAGATATCGAAGGCGCGGCGCAACCAACGTCGGTCCCACGACGCCCTCAAGCCGAGCAGTTACGTCGAGTGCGCGAACTGTGGCGAATTGAAACGCCCGCACCACGTATGCGCGGCTTGCGGCTATTATGACGGCCGCGAGGTCGTCGAGATCGACGTCGCTTGACCCGTATCAAGATTTCCGTCGCGCCGGTTGGCGGGCGAGGGGGGATTGAGGCGCACGCGCGGTGAGCGGTCGTTTGACCATAGCCCTGGACGCCATGGGTGGCGACAATGCGCCCCAGGTGGTGGTCAGAGGCGCGAATATTGCCCGCCAGCGGTACCCGCAGGTGGATTTCCTGCTGTTCGGCCAGGAAGCCAAGATCAGGCCCCTGCTGGACAGGATGACCAAGCTGCGGGACGTGGCGACCATCGTCCACACCGACGATGTGGTGCGATCGGACGACAAGCCGTCGGCGGTACTGCGCAGCGGGCGCAACTCCTCCATGCGACTGGCGATCAACGCGGTGCACGAGGGTCGGGCCGATGGCGTGGTCTCGGCCGGCAATACCGGTGCGTTGATGGCCATGGCGAAGTTCGTGCTCAAGACCCTGCCGGGTGTCGACCGGCCCGCCATATCGTCGTTCTTCCCCACCCTCAAGGGCGAATCGATGATGCTGGACCTCGGCGCCAACCTGAGCTGCGATGCCGGCAACCTGGTCGACTTCGCGGTCTTGGGTACCGCCTTCGCGCGCACGGTCCTGGATGTGCCCGAGCCGACCTTCGGCTTGCTCAACGTCGGCTCGGAAGAGATCAAGGGCCACGAAGCGCTGCATGAAGCCAGCGCGATCCTGCGCGACGCGACGATGCTACAGGGGCATTTCCTGGGCTTCGTCGAGGGCGACGACATCACCAAGGGGAACGCCGACGTGATCGTGACCGACGGGTTTACCGGCAACGTGGCCATCAAGACGGCAGAGGGGACGGCCAAGCTGGTCAATGAGTTCGTGCGACGCAGCTTCAAGTCTTCGGCGCTCGCCGGGATCGGCTACCTGTTGGCCCGTCCGGCCCTGAACAAGCTGCGCCAGAGGCTCGATCCGCGGCGCTATAACGGCGCGGTTTTCCTCGGCCTCAACGGTATCGTGGTGAAGAGCCATGGCGGAACGGACGCCATGGGCTTCGCCAACGCAGTGGGTGTGGCCGTCGACCTTTTGCAGCACGACTTCATCGAACAGACCCGAGCGGCATGTGAGGCCATGAAACACCGCCCTTTTGACAAGCGGGCGGCGGCCTCCTGATGGCGATCCGGTCCCAAGTCGTCGGTTGCGGCTCCTATCTGCCGCTCAGGGTCATGTCGAACGACGAGCTCGCCCGGACGGTGGATACCTCCGACGAGTGGATACGCAAACGAACAGGCATCCGCGAGCGTCACTTGGCGGCGGACGACGAGGCGACCTCGGATCTAGGTTTGAAGGCGGCACAGGCCGCCCTGGAGCAGGCCGGACTTGCTCCAGACGATCTGGATCTGATCGTTTGCGCGACCGCCACGCCGGACGAGACCTTCCCGGCCACGGCGACCCGGATCCAGGCGGGCCTGGGCATGACCCGCGGCGCCGCCTTTGACGTTCAGGCGGTGTGCAGCGGGTTTATCTATGCTTTAGCCGTGGCCGACAATTTCATCCGCTGCGGACAGGCGAAGTCGGTGCTGGTGATCGGGGCGGAGACCTTCTCGCGAATTCTGGACTGGGAGGACCGCGGGACCTGCGTGCTGTTCGGCGACGGGGCCGGGGCGGTGTTGCTGTGCGCCGGCGAGGGCCGGGGCGAGGCGGCGGACCGCGGCGTATTGTCGACGCATGTCTACTCCGACGGTAGGCATCACGACGCGCTCTACGTCGACGGCGGCCCGTCCACGACACGGACCACCGGCGTCGTCCACATGGAGGGGCGCGAGGTCTACCGCCACGCCGTGGTGCGTATGGCCGAGGCCATCGATGCCGCGCTCGAGGCCAATGACCTGACGCCCGGGGACATCGATTGGCTGGTGCCGCACCAAGCCAACCTGCGGATCATCGAATCCATGGGCCATCGCCTCAACCTGCCGCGGGACAGGGTGGTCGTGACCGTGGACCGGCATGCCAACACCTCGGCTGCTTCGATACCGCTGGCGCTATGCGAGGCGGTCTCGGACGGCCGCATCCGTCAGGGCGACCTCGTGCTCATGGAGGCCATGGGCGGGGGCTTTACCTGGGGATCCGCCCTGGTCCGCTGGTAACGGCCGCCGCCGGCTGTCTTTGGCCATGTATCAAGGACGGCGGACATCTTCCTAAGGTCGCGCGATTAATTGACCCTCTGTCGGGGTTGGGCTACCCTTTTCTCATAACGATAAGGAGGGGGAGACATGGCCGGGCACACGGTCACGCGCGCAGACCTGAGCGAGGCGGTATATCAAGAGGTGGGACTCTCGCGAAACGAATCGGCCGATTTAGTGGAAACGATCCTGAACGAAATCGCTGTTGCCCTGGAGCATGGCGAGATCGTCAAGATCTCTTCGTTCGGCAGCTTCTCCGTGCGGCAGAAGGGACAACGCATCGGCCGCAACCCCAAGACCGGCGAGGAGGTCCCGATATTGCCACGGCGGGTTCTGGTGTTCCGCGCCTCGCACGTGCTGAAGAACCAGATCAACGAGGAACTGTTGCCGGCGCCAGGCGAATAGCGGTCCGAAGCACGACGCCCGCGCCCGGGAGCCTTTGAGCGACGATGCCAGCAACCCGCACGAACGGCAAATCAGCCGCCGCATTTCGGACCATCAGCGAGGTTTCGCAGCAGCTCGAGGTGCCGCAGCATGTGCTGCGGTTCTGGGAGACCAAGTTCGCCCAGGTCCGGCCGCTCAAGCGCGGCGGCGGGCGTCGCTACTACCGGCCCGAGGACGTCGCCCTGCTGCGCCGCATTCGCGATCTGCTGTATGGCGACGGCTACACGATCAAGGGCGTGCAGCGCCTGTTGCGCGAGAGCCGAGGCAAGACCGGCAACGGCAACGGCGCGACAGCCGCGCCGGCCGTGACCCGGCCGGCGGGGGAACGCGGCGGCCAGCCCGCCGATGCGCGGCCCGCCGATGCGCGGCGCGCCGAGCTCGAGGCCCTGCTCGGCGAGCTGATCGAACTGCGCAATCTGCTGCGATCGTCCGGAAAGTGAGCTGGGGTCTGGTCCAGATCGCAGATTAGGCCTCGCGGCCGTTGCCTTGCGGCGCGGCCATTGCCATGGCCCGAGGGGCCGCGTATATAGGGCGCGCGCCGGTGCCCTTTTCTCGGGCCTGTTGCCGGCGCGGACAGTCGGAGCGTGGCGCAGTCTGGTAGCGCACTTGTCTGGGGGACAAGGGGTCCCCGGTTCGAATCCGGGCGCTCCGACCAATTCTCACCACCTTCCGGTTCAAGGGCTGGCGGCCGCTTTGCGGTCCGGGCCGCGACGCTGCTTGCCATGTTCGCAAACAATTAACCGAATTTTTCCATATCGATGGCGTTATTGGCCTGGGGCCGTCCGCCTTCTCGACCGGGGAGGGCGGGACGATCTTCTCAACAGCCTAGGGTGGTGCACGCTGAAATGTCCGAAAGACTCGTAAAAGCCGGCTACGTCACCACGGTGACGGGCTCCAACGTTTCCGGTGTCCTGGCCCAGTCGGGCACCGGCGATTCGGGTATGAGCCGCGCGGTCCAGATCGGCTCCCTGGTCAAGGTTCTGACGCCCAAGTCGATCGCGTTCGGGGTGGTCAGCAGCCTGCATGTGGACGACCCCTCGACGCCGCCGGAGTCGACCGACCGCAGGATGATCGAGATCGACCTCTTCGGCGAGGCGATGATCTCCGAAAGCGATCTGGGCGACGGCGGATTCACCTTTCAGCGCGGCGTATCGGTCTACCCGGCGCTCGGCGCGCCGATCTACGAGAGCACCCGCGACGAGCTGTCGCAGATCTACGCCCGCCCGAACGCCGCGAACATCCAGATCGGGACCTTGCACCAGGACGGCACTCTTCCGGTCTACGTGATGAGCGACGAGATGATGGGCAAGCACTTCGCCGTGCTGGGCACCACCGGATCGGGCAAGTCCTGTGCGCTGGCCGTGCTTCTGCGGTCGGTGCTGCAGTCCCATCCCTGGGGCCACATCGTGGTGCTGGACCCGCACAACGAATATGCCGCCTCCTTCGGCGACGCGGCCGAGGTCATCACGCCGGAAAATCTGCAGCTGCCGTACTGGCTCCTCAACTCGGAAGAACTGGTCGAGGTGCTGTGCAGCCCCGACGGGGCGTCTCGCGACGCCGAGGCCAATATCCTCAAGGCCGCCGTGGTCGAGGCCAAGCGCGCCTTCATCGGCGAAACCCCTTCGGCGGCCAATTTCATCACGGTGGACACGCCCTTTCCCTATCAGCTGAGCACGCTCTCGCAGCTGATCGAGAGGTCCATGGGCAAGCTCGATAAGGCGGACCAGTCGACCCCGTACCTGCGGCTTACGGCGCGGATCGACAGCCTGCGCCGGGACAAACGCTTCGCCTTCATGTTCTCCGGCCTCAAGGTGAGCGACACCATGGCCGACGTGGTCGGCAAGATCCTGCGCATCCCGGTCGAGGACCGGCCGGTCACCCTCTTCGACCTGTCCGGCGTGCCCTCGGAGATCGTCGACGTGGTGGTCTCGCTGATGTGCCGCACGATCTTCGACTTCGCCGTATGGAGCCCGCGCGAGAGCACCATCCCCGTGCTGCTGGTCTGCGAGGAGGCGCACCGCTATATCCCGCGCGACCATTCGGGATTCCAGCCGACCCGCGAGGCGATCTCGCGCATCGCCAAGGAGGGCCGCAAGTACGGCGTCTCGCTCGGCCTCGTGACCCAGCGCCCCTCGGAGCTGTCGGAGACCATCCTGTCGCAGTGCAATACGATCTTCGCGCTGCGCATGAGCAACGACAAGGACCAGGATTATGTGCGCACCGTGGTTCCGGAGGCGGCGATGGGGTTGATGAACTCCCTGCCGGCGTTGCGCAGCCAGGAAGCGGTGGTGGTCGGCGAAGGCGTCACCCTGCCCATGCGCATCCGCTTCAACGATCTGCCGCCGGAGCACCGGCCGGCCAGCGACACCGCGGTGTTCTCGAAGGCCTGGGAGACCGAGGAGCAGCCGGAGTGGGATCTGATCTACGAAACCATCGAGCGCTGGCGCCATCAGGTCCGGTGACCCGAGGGCCTTCACGGCCCAAACGCACGAGTTCTAGTCTTCGGCTTCCTTGGATTTGAGATAAAGGCGTACCTCCTCGCGGTATTCCTGGTCCCAGACCAGCCGGTCCAGGTCGATTCTGCGCCGCGCGGCGGATGGCCGGGGCTCTGGCCGAGGCGCCGCGCGTCCGGCGCGGCTCCAGCAGGGGAAATCGCGGTTTTCTGCCATCATGATTCGTGTGCCTTTCTCGGGTCCCACTCATCTACAGACTGCCGCGTCAATGGGGCGGTGCCGGGGCGCTAACCGGGCTTTTGCCGGGCGGAATCAAGGCGATAATAGGGCAACCATCCTGTGCCCAGCAGCTTGCCGGATGCAGGGCTTGGGTGTAGAGACTAGGTGGTTGAAACAGCTGCAAGGCTTCGCGCATGTCCGCCGGATCGGCTAGGTTGTCGCTCGTCTTCTCGTGTCTCGGGCACGCCTACATGCACGTCTTCACCGCCATCTACTTCGTGATCGTACTGGCGTTGGAGGTGGACTGGCGCCTGCCTTACCACGAGCTGATCGAGCTGTGGACCCTCGGCGCGCTGCTGGTCGGCCTGGGCGCTCTGCCGGCCGGTTGGCTGGGCGACCGGTGGAGCGCCAGCGGCATGATGGTGGTGTTCTTCCTCGGCCTGGGCCTGTCCGGCATCGTCTGCGGACTGCTCGACACGCCGGCGGCCATGGTCGTCGGGCTGGGGTCGATCGGGCTGTTCGCGTCGATCTACCATCCGGTCGGCATCGCCTGGCTGGTCCGCAACGCGGAGAGCCGCGGCAAGGCGCTCGGCATTAACGGCGTCTTCGGCAGCGTCGGCGTGGCCTTGGCGGGCCTTGCGGCGGGCGCCCTGATCGACGCCTTCGGCTGGCGCGCGGCCTTCATGGTGCCCGGCGTCGTGTCGCTCGCGACCGGTCTGGCGCTGCTCGTCTGCCTGCGCCTCGGCCTGGTGGTCGAGGGCACCGGCGACCGGCACACCGAGCCGCCGCCCAGCCGCGGCGACATGCAGCGCGTCTTCCTGGTCCTGGTGCTCACCATGCTGGCCATAGGTTTGATCTTCCAGGCCACCCAGGCCGCCATGCCCAAGGTCTTCGACCTGCGCCTGCGGGACATCGCCGGGCAGGGCACCTTCGGCATCGGCGCGATCGTCGCCGGAGTCTACCTGCTGGGCGGCGCCATGCAGGTGATCGGCGGCCATTTGGCCGACCGCTATCCGCTCAAGCCGATCTACCTCTTGGCGCTGCTGTTCCAGGTGCCGGTGCTGGCGGCCGTGGCCGGGTTCGCCGGGCTATCGCTGATCGGCGCGGCGGTGCTCTCCGTACTGCTTTCGGCCGCGGCGCTGCCGGCCGAGAACATGCTGCTCGCCCGCTTCACGCCCGCGCGTCACCGCAGCCTCGCTTTCGGGGTCAAGTACGTGCTCGCCTTCACCACGGCGCCGCTGGCGATCGCCTTCGTCGCCTTCGTCCAGGAACGGACCGGCGAGTTCGTCTGGTTGTTCGCGGCGCTCGCGGCACTCGCCGCCGTGGCAACCGTGGCGGCCGCGATGCTGCCCGGCGAGCGCCGCCGCCGGCCGGTGCCCCTCGCGGCGGAGTAGGAGCTATGGCCGGGTCCAAGATCACGCTTGAGCGTCTCGACCACCTGGTGCTCACGGTGCACGACATCGAGGCGACCTGCGCCTTCTACGAAAAGGTGCTCGGCATGATGCGGGAGAACTTCGGCGAGGGCCGCACGGCACTCCGGTTCGGCCGCCAGAAGATCAACCTGCATCCACACCCGAGCCCGATCGACACCAAGGCGGCCGCGCCGACGCCCGGTTCGGCCGACTTTTGTTTCATCGCCGAGACGCCGGTCGAGGACGTCTTGGCGCATCTCCAGGCCTGCGGTATTGCCGTCGAGGCGGGCCCAGTGCCGCGCGCCGGGGCGGAGGGGCCGATCACCTCCGTCTACTTCCGCGACCCCGACGGCAACCTGATCGAGGTGTCGAATTACGGGCGGAAATGATAGGCTCGACCCTCGAAGGCGGTGATACCGAAGGTATAGGAGCAAGATGAGCGTTTCCGATTTGACCGAGAAGGAGCAGGCCGTCGTCTACGACTGCCTGCGCGCCGCGACCGAAGGCCCGTTCTTTGCGGAGCGGGAGTTCGGGGCGCTGTTCGGCATGGGGCGCGCCGAGGTCGGGTCCGTGATGCGGGCCTGGCCGCGGGTGGACCGGTCCGACGAGACGGTGTCGCTGGCGATCAGCAACGCCATCGCCAACCTGCTCAGGCAGACACATGTCCTGCCCGAGGAACGCCGGCGCTGGGTTCCGGCCTCGGACGAGGAGATCGTCGCCATCCTCGGCAAGTGGCACGACGCCACCGTCGTGGCCCCGTCGCAGGTCCTCCGGACCTTGGGCGACCTGATGAGCCGGATCTCCGAAACCTGCTACGAAGCGCCCTGGATGGTCGGGACGGAATACATGGTGCCCGAGCTCTGCCGTCGCGCAGCGGCAACCGGCGAGCCGCAGCCCTGGGCACGCGGCGAGGTCGCGCCCGCCGTGGCCCGGCACCTGACCGAGCTGGCCGGCAAGCTGGGCGGCTGGGCCAGGCTCGACCAGGGCGGGACCGGCTACCTGCCCTTCGACCCCTTCCCGACGCCGGAGCGGTTTCTGGAAGAGTTGGATTTCTGGAAGCGGAAGGCCGGCCAATAGGGATCGCTCGGCCGGTCCGGTGCTAGCGATCCCCCTGGCCCCAATTCCGCGGCCTGCCGGGTCCCGTATCGGCTTCTCTAAGAGGTCTGGACGGCGAGCCGGGCCAGCGGGCGCTCGTTGATCGGCAGGTGGACGACCGCGGCCAGCAGGCCGAGCGCGACGCCCGCCCACCACACCGGGTCGTAGGAGCCCATGGTGTCATAGAGGTAGCCGCCCAGCCAGATCCCTAGGAAGCTGCCGATCTGGTGGCTGAAGAACACGATCCCGAACAGCGTCGCCATGTAGCGGACGCCGAAGACCTGCGCCACGATGCCGGTGGTCAGCGGCACGGTCGACAGCCACAGGATGCCCATGACCGCCGCGAAGGCGTAGATCGTGAGCTCCGTCTTGGGCGCCAGCAGCAGGGCGGCGATGGCGATCGCCCGGGCGAAGTAGATGACGCTGAGCCCGTACTTCTTGGACCAGCGCTGCCCGGCCGCGCCAGACATGAACGATCCGAAGATGTTGAACAGGCCGACGATGGCGATCGAGTAGGCGCCGACCTCCGCGGCCAGGCCCAGGTCAATCACGTAAGCCGGGAAGTGCACCGTGATGAAGGCGACGTGGAAGCCACAGACGAAGAAGCCCAGGGTCAGAAGCCCGTAGCCGCGGTGTCCGGCCGCCTCGCGCAGCGCCTCGGCGATCGTCTGGTCGCTGTGGGCCTCGCCCTTGGCCGAGGTGTCGCTCGGCAGCACTAAGGCGAGCGGGATGATGATCAGCGTCGTGGCCGCCAGGATCAGGAGCGCCGGCTGCCAGCCGAAGGCGGCGATGAAGCCCTGGCCGAGCGGCGAGAACACGACTTGGCCGAAGGAGCCCGCCGCCGTGCCGAGGCCGAGCGCCAGCGAGCGCCGCTCGGGCCCGACGACCCGCGCCATGGCGGCCATGGCGATCGAGAAGGCGGTGAAGGCGACGCCCACGCCGGTCAGAATCCCGCCGAAGAGGTGCAGCGCCAGGCTGCTCTCGGCCTCCGCCATGCCCCAGACGCCCGCGGCATAGACGAGCGTCCCGAAGGCGAGCACGCGCGGTGGCCCGTATCGGTCGGCGAGCGCGCCGGCGACCGGCAGGGCCGCGCCCCACAGCAGGTTTTGCAGCGCCATGGCCAGCGCGAAGGTCTCGCGGTCCCAGCCCCTGGCCACGGTCATCGGCTCGAGGAACAAGCCGAAGACCGAGCGCACGCCGAAGCCGACCATGGCGATCAGGCAGCCGGCCGCCAGGACGATCAGCGGCGTGCGCCACGCCGGCGCGGAGGAGGGGGCGGTCGTGGAGGTCATGTCCGTGGCTCTCTCTCAGGTCGGGTTCGACGTAGCGGGAGGCGCCTCACAGCGGGAATATCAGGCAGGTCGTTGTGCCGTGGGCGAGCAGCTTGCCGGCGCCGTCGGTGAGCCGCCCCTCGGCGACTCCGATCCGCCGGCCCGCCTTGCCCTCGGCGTCGACGGGTCCGGTGTCGCCGGTGATCGCGCGCACCAGGTTGATCTTGAACTCGAGGGTCGTGTAACCGCTGCCCTTCGGCAGGGTCGACTGGACGGCGCAGCCCATGCAGGAGTCGAGGAGCGTGGCGTACCAGCCGCCGTGCACCGAGCTGATCGGGTTGTAGTGCGCGAAGCCGGGGGTGCCGCGGAAGAGCGTACGGCCGTGCTCGACCTCCGAGAGCTCGAAGTCTAGCGTGTGCACGATCGGCGCCGCGGGCAGGCGGCCGTCGCGGATCGCGGAGAGGAACTCCAGGCCGCTCATCTGCTTCAACATCTCGGGCGGTGCGAGGCCGGTATCACGTTCCGCCGCGCCGACATCGCCTGTGGACATCCGAAGGCACTCCGCTGTAGACTCATGCAGCTACACTGGTGTAATTGCACGAGCATGTCAATGCCCGACAACACCCCCGCCCTTGCCGAGACGCCCTGTACCTGCGCGGCGCTCCGCCGCACGGCCCGACGCCTGACCCGGGCCTACGACCGCGCGCTTCGGCCCGCCGGCCTGCGCCTGACCCAGTACTCGGTCCTGGCCAACCTGGCGCGGGCGGAGGGCGAGGGGCGCGGCCTCACCGTCACCGACCTGGCCCGCCGCCTCGCCATGGACCGCACGACCCTGACCCGCAACCTGCGCCCCCTCGAGGCGGCCGGCTGGCTCCTCGTCGCCCCTGGCCCCGACCGCCGCAGCCGCGCCGTCGAGATCACCGAGGAAGGTCGCCGGGTCTTCGAGTCGGCCCAGCCCCTTTGGCAGGCCGCCGAACGCACCTTCCGCCAGAGCCTGGGGCGCGAGGAGGCGGCGGAGCTCAGGCGGCTTCTGGATGCCGCGATGGGGAGCGTGGGATAGCCAGCACGGGCCATTCGGCGGCAGCCGCCACCGCGCGCTTCCTGCGTCAGGACTAGCTGCCGTGTTTACCGTGGCTCGGCTGCATGGCGCCGAGCTTTTCGACAATGACCTCGATCTCGAGGGATCCGGCGCGCTCGAAGGTCAGGGTCACGGGAAAGCGCTCGCCTTCCTTCAAGGGCGCCGTCAGGCCCATGAGCATGATGTGCAGGCCGCCGGGCGCGAGCACCGTGGGCGAGCCCGGAATGACCTCCATCGCCTTCACGGGCTGCATCTTCATCACGCCCCCTTCCATCGAATGGCTGTGCAGTCCGGCGTGCTTGGCGGCCGGGCTCGACGCTCCGACGAGGCGGTCCGGCGCGGCCCCCTGGTTCGTCAGGGTCAAATAGACCGCGCCGTTGGGGACGCGGCCCGGCGTTGCCCATGCCCAGGGTCGGTCCACGCGCAGGTCGCCGACCTCGTAGTCCTGGGCGGAAGCGGGCGCGGCTAGAACGGCCGCTATCAAGGCGGCGACGGCAATGAAAGAGTGTTTCATGATCTCATCCTCCTGTCGCGAGACGCGTTTTCTCGAGCTCCGCGGCGATGGCCTTGGCCATGTCCTCCGGTGACGTCTTGTGCGGGAATACGGTGCGGTAGCCGCCGTCCGGCCCCATGAGATAGGTGAAGGCCGAGTGGTTCATGAGGTAGTCGTCGGCTTGCGCCCCGGCCGTTTGCCCGTCGCGGGCGTCCTCGGTGTCGCCGGACGGCGGGTAGAACGCCCTTGAATAGAACGCCCGGTAGGCCTTGGCCGCGGCGGCGATCTGTTCCTCGGTGCCCGTGAGCCCGATCAGGCGGGGGTGGAAGTTGCCCACGTATTCGGCCAGGGCCTCCGCCGTGTCCCGCTCCGGGTCCACGGTGATGAGAATGGGCTGCACCGCCTCGCCCTTTTCCCCCAGAAGGTCGAGGGTCTGGCTCATGACCAGAAGCTCGGTGGGACAGACGTCCGGGCAAAAGGTGTAGCCGAAGAACACCAGCATGAACCTGCCCCGGAAGGCGGCGTCGCTGACGGTCTCGCCGGTATGGGCGACCAGCTCGAAGGGCCCGCCGATCTCGATTGCGGCCGCGCCCGTCCCCGGCCGGGTTGCGTTTGCCCCGACCGTGACCGCCGGCCTGGACTTGGCATACCAGGTCAGCGCGGCCCAGGTCATGGCGACCATGGCGACCACGGTCAGGACCACCGTGGCGGCGCGTGTCGTAAGGGAAAGTTTCATTTCGTCCTTGCTCACATAGCCGATGGATGCGTTCGCGCCGAGGCGGGAACACAGAGCCGGGACAACCGCAACAGCGCTTGCTCCGGGCTGCCGAATTATCAGGCTATCGAGAGGGCGGGGGTGGCGCTCGGATGCTTGGCGTCTTGGTAGAGGGATTGGAGAGAACGGGTTGGCCCTCCGAAATGTATCCGACGAGCATGGACGGCCGGTGGTCATTTGCAGCGGGAACACCCTGCGCCGGTGCGAAAGGCGTCGCCTGGCTCAGGCAGAAGTGACAGGGCTTCTGAGGTTTCTGAGTCGGCGCGACCGGTTGACTCTCGTCGTCGAGGTCGAACCAGACGAGGCCTTCAGGCGTGCAGATCGGTAGGCGCTCGGCATCCTGGTCCCCCAGGGCCGCCATGGCGTAGACCGGTAGGGCGGCGTGCCAGAGCATCGCCGCGAGCGCCAGCCAGGCTGCCAGCCTGCCACGCGACCTCTGCCCCAGGGGCGAGGTTGTCACCTCGCCGCCGCGGACTGGGCGATCATCGTGCTTGCGCGCCGATCGCGGTCGAGACAAGGGTGAATACTCCAACACTCCGAATTTGGGCCATTCCGGCTGGGCCGTGGCCGGTCGCCTTGATCTTCAAACCAACTCGGAACGGAACACCGATCAGCTTCGAAACAGTCCCGGTCCGGACGGAGCCATAACAAACCACAATCTTGCGGTCCTTGACCCTGGTCAATGCCAAAAGCGCATTTGCGCTATACCGACTAATCTGTTGGAGTGGGTCCGTCGCCACGAGAGCGGATGAGGAGAGTGTCATGCCCTTGGGAGATATCCTGGTCATTACGGACGACCACAAAAAGGCCGCCCGCGAGATCACGGACCTGGTCCTGGAGAGCCACAAGGGCGACAGGATCTCCATTGCGATCGGCGCGGAATCCGGCGCCGGCAAGTCCGAGATCAGCCACGTGGTCGCCAGCAGCCTGTTCAAGTCGGACAAGCAGCTAAGGTCCTTCATCGTCCACACCGACGATTTCTTCGCGTTTCCCCACAAGGAGCGCAACGAGCTCCGGCGCAAGACCGACCTGGGGAGCGTGGGACCGTCCGAGATCGATTTCGACGAGTTGAACTATGTCCTGAAGAGCTTCGAGTCCGGCGGCCAGATCCTGCTGCCGATCATGGAGTTCATCACCTCGTCCGCCTACAAGCTGCTGGTCGACTTCAAGGACGTCCAGGTGCTGATTTGCGAGGGCCTCTATGCGCCGATGCTCGACGTGACGCACAAGATGTTCATCGACATGACCTATCACGACAACCAGGAATTCAACCTCCGACGGGGCAAGGAGATCCCCGACGAGTTCAGGCAGAGGGTGCTGGAGAAGGAGCACCAAGCGGTCAGCGGACTAAGGAAGAGCGTCGACTACCTGATCACCAAGGACTACTCGCTCAGCAAGCTGTGAGGTCGACGCCGTGGGGGATTTTCATCAAGGCGGAGAGATCTCCACCTTGCACCGCTTCAACACCGCGAACCTCGGGCGGCTGGAGCGCGAGCTGGAGCAGCTTTCCGCGGACAGACCGATCACTTTGGTGCTGCCCGCGCTGGTCAGCGAACTCCATCGTCCCGCGCTCAGGCGCATCGTCGCGGAGCTGAGCGAGGTCAAGTACCTGCATCAAATCGTCGTCTCCCTGGACAATTCCGACGGCGACGGCTTCCGGCATGCCAAGGACTTCTTCGGCGTGCTTCCGCAGACCGTCAGGATCATCTGGAACGCGGGCGAACAGGTGCAGTCACTCTATCAGCTGCTCGATCAACACGGCCTGAAGGTCGGGGCCAACGGCAAGGGCCGCGCGGTCTGGATCGGGCTCGCCTACGCGCAGGCCGAGGGCCGCAGCCATATGGTTGCCCTGCACGACTCCGACATCATCAACTACGAGCGCGGCCTGCTGGCGCGGCTCTGCTATCCGGTCGCCAACCCCAACCTCAACTACGAGTTCTGCAAAGGGTATTACAGCCGGATCAACGACCGGCTCTACGGGCGGGTGACCAGGCTGTTCGTGACGCCGCTCATCCGTGCCATGCAAAGGGTCTTCGGCTACAAGCCCGTGCTGGTCTACCTGGACAGCTTCCGTTACCCGCTGGCCGGAGAGTTTGCGCTGACCACCGAGCTGGCGCGGGCCAACCGGTTGCAGGGCGACTGGGGCATGGACTTCGGCCTCCTGGCCGAGGTCTTCCGCAACAGCTCCACCCAGCGCATCTGCCAGGTCGACCTCATCGATTCCTACGAGCACAAGCATCAGCCGATCTCCGAGGCCGACCCCCACAAGGGCCTGTTCAAGATGTCCATCGACATTGCCAGGACGTTCTGCCGCACCATGGTCTCCGAAGGCGAGGTGTTCTCGGAGGGTGTCGTCGAGACGCTGCTGGCGGCCTACCTCGGAACGGCCCGGGATACGATCAAGAAGTACTCCGACGATGCCTTGATCAACGACCTGCCTTATGATCGGCACCGGGAAGACCTTGCCGTGCGGACCTTCGCCCAGGGGCTGCGCATCGGCGCCGCCTCCTTTATGGAGGAGCCCCTGGAGCATCCCGAGATGCCCAACTGGAACCGCGTGACCTCGGAGATTCCCCGGTTTCCGGTAATGCTGAAAGAAATCATCGAAAGCGAGCAATGTTAGCGGGAGCGCGCATGGACACCGAGCTGCGGGAAGGTCTCCGCTCTCGGCTTGTCGTCTTTTCCGATCTCGACGGAACGCTTCTGGACGGAAAGGATTACTCCTTCGACCGGGCGAAGCCGGCCCTGCGGCTGCTCGCTGAGCAAGGAATTCCGCTCGTGCTGTGCAGCAGCAAGACCCGCGCCGAGGTGGAGTTCTATCGAAAGAGCCTGGGCAACCGGGATCCCTTCGTGGTGGAGAACGGCGGCGCGGTCTACGTTCCAAGGGACTATTTTGCCTTCGGCTTCGACCATGATCGCGCGACGGCCGATTGCTTCGTTGTCGAACTTGGCGCCCCTTACGAGACGCTCGTGCGGGCCCTCGGCGAGTTGAAGCGCAAAACCGGGATCCCGTTGCGAGGCTTCTCGGACATGACGGTCGAGGAGGTCGCCGCCCGTTGCGCTCTGCCGCTCCGTCAGGCGGCGCGGGCCAAAGAGCGGGAGTACGACGAGCCCTTCCTGATCCCGCAAGAGGGCCAGGTTGCCGCCGTCATGGCCGCCGCCGATCTTCCCGTTGCCCAAGGGGACCGGTTCTATCACCTCTCGGCGAGCGACAAGGGCCGGGCGGTGTCCGTACTGACGGGTCTGTTCAAGCGCGCGCACCCCGACGCCGTGAGCGTCGGCATCGGCGACACGCTCAACGATCTCCCGCTGCTCGAGGCCGTCGATGTACCGATCGTGGTCCAGTTGGACGATGGCGGCTATGACCGCAGGCTGGCCGTTCCGGGCCTTCGATATGCTGACGGCGTTGGACCCGCGGGCTGGAACGCGGCCGTTACGATGCTTGCCGACGGCGCGGCCGCGGACCTGATTTGCTAGGGAAGGAGAGTCCCATGGAGGAACTCGAGGCGCTCAGGGCCGCGGTGCGGGGCAAGAGGATCCATCTGTTCGGGCCGCCGGGCTGCGGCAAGGGCAACCGGTCCAAGGACCTTCAGGCCTTGGGGCTGGTGCACGTCGCTTCGGGCGTCGCCTTGCGGTCGAGTGTCCGCGACGATCCGGACTCCGCGCTGTCGAAGCAGGCGCGCGACTTCATGGAGCGTGGGGCGCTGGTCCCCGACGAGATCGTCGTACCCATCGTCATGGCGCACCTGAACCGAAAGGAATGCCTGGAGAACGGCTTTGTGCTGGACGGATTTCCGCGCACCAAGGCCCAGGCCGACCTGCTGTTCTCCAAGGTCGATCTCGATCTCGTCCTGCACCTCGACGTGCCCCGGAACTTCCTGGTCTACGGCGTCGTCGAGGGCAATCGGCGCGCCTGCGTCGACTGCGCGGCGGGCTACAGCGATTTCGATCCGCCCAGGGTCGAGGGCCGGTGCGACCGCTGCGGCGGCGCCATCGCCGCGCGCGCGGACGACACCGCCGAGACGATCGAGAAACGGCTCGAGGGCTACGACGCCGAGACGCGGACCTTTTTGCCGGACCTGGAGGCCAAGGGAATCGTGGCGGTGCTGCCGATCACCGTGGGCGACGACGAGGCGGTCGACGACAGCCACCTCAAGACACTGCGCGGCGAGATCTACCGGGCCAGGACGGACGACGGCGGCACGGCGCGCATGCTGAACCTCGAGGGCATGCGCCGGCGGCTCCATCGCTTTCTGGCGAAGAGATTTGCGGAGGGGGCCTGACCATGGGGTGGAAGCCGCTCAACAGTCTGATCGAGACGCTCGGGATCGGATACCTGTTCCGCCGCGTCCAGGGCGCCTACTACAACAGCCGCCATCCCGACTACGACCTGTTCAAGGCCCTGGCGCTCAAGAGCGGACTGCCCGGCAGCGAGGTGTTCAAGTTCACCACAGACGGCCAGGAGGTCACGCTGGTTCCCATGGGACAGCACCTCGATCAGCACGGCAGCGACGAGATCCCCGACCTGCGGTCGCTGCGCTGGGACTTCGACAAGCCTGACGGAAAGATCGCGTGGATCTCGAAATTCCGCCTGCGCGAGGGCAAGCATCTTACCGAGTTCGTCACGGAAGGCCCGGTGCGGGTCCACTTTCTTCCGGAGGCCCATTGCCTGGCCATCGGCGGCGGGCGAAACCGGATGCTGGCGCTGATGCGGCTCGGCTACCGGAACGCGATGCAGCTGCGGCAGGCCGAGTGGGACGAGGAGAACCAGCGCTACGTCAACGGCGACATCGCCATCAACGCCCCCGGCAAGCCGGTTTGGGACGACATCCCGCCGGACACCTCCCGGCAGGGCTGGGTCGACAAGACCAAGCGCTGGGAGGACGCCTGGCGGCAGGGACTGCGGCTGACATTGGGGGAGGTCTACGAGGCGGTGTTCCGGTAACACCCGCGTCCCGTCACTCCGCCGCGTTGTTCGTTACCTGCGCCGCCGTTTCGAGCGCCTGGTCCAGGTCCGCGATGATATCCTCGACCGTCTCCAGACCGATCGATAGGCGGATGACCTCGGGACCGGCGCCGGCGGCGTCCCTCTGCTCGTCGGTCAGCTGGCGGTGGGTCGTCGAGGCCGGGTGCAGGATCAGCGAGCGGGTGTCGCCGATGTTGGCCAGATGGCTCAGGAGCTCGCAGGACTCCACCACCTTGACCCCGGCCTCGTAGCCGCCCTTGACGCCGAAGGTGAAGAGCGCGCCGCCGCTGCCGCCCAGGTACTTCTTGGCCAGCGCGTGGTAGGGGCTGGATTTCAGGCCGGCGTAAGAGACCCAGGCGACCTCGTCATGGGCCTCGAGGAACTCGGCGATCTTCTGGGCATTCTGGCCGTGGCGCTCCATACGCAGGCTCAGGGTCTCGAGGCCGAGCAGGGTCAGGAACGCGTTCATCGGCGCCATGGTCGGCCCCAGGTCGCGCAGGCCGACCGCGTGCGCATGGGTCGTATAGGCCATGTCGCCGAAGGACTCGTAGAAGGTGAGCCCGTGGTAGGCCGGCTCCGGCTGGGTCAGGCCGCCGAACTTGTCGTTCTGGGCCCAGTCGAAGCGGCCGCTGTCGACCACTCCGCCGCCGATTACCGTGCCGTTGCCGGTCAGGAACTTGGTCGTCGAGTGCACGATCAGGTCGGTGCCCCACTCGATCGGCCGGCAGAGATAGGGCGTCGCCAGGGTATTGTCGACGATCAGCGGCACGCCGGCCTCGCGCGCGATCTTCGCCAGCGCCTCCAGGTCGCTCACGACGCCGCCCGGGTTGGCGAGACTTTCGGTAAAGACCGCTTTCGTCTTGGGCGTAAGCGCCTTTTGCACGTTCTCCGGCTCGTCCACGTCGACGAAGCGGACCTGCCAGTCGAACTTCTTGAAGGTCTTGCCGAACTGGGTGACCGAGCCGCCGTAGAGCCGGTTGGAGGCGATGAACTCGTCGCCCGGCTCCATCAGCGAACTGGGTGACCGAGCCGCCGTAGAGCCGGTTGGAGGCGATGAACTCGTCGCCCGGCTCCATCAGCGGGAACAGGGTCAGCAGCTGGGCCGCGTGGCCCGAGGCGCAGCACGTCGCCCCCCGGCCGCCCTCCAGGTTGGCCAGGCGCTCCTCCAGCACCGCCACGGTCGGGTTAGTCAGGCGCGAGTAGATGAAGCCGAAGGTCTGCAGGTTGAACAGCGAGGCGGCGTGGTCGGCGTCGTAGAAGACATAGCCGGTGTTCTGGTAGATCGGCGTCTGACGCGCCCCGGTGATCGGCTCGGGCTGCGATCCCGCATGGATCATCCGCGTCTCGAAGCCGTAGTCGTCCTTGCGCTTCTTGCTCATCCGCTCCTGCGCCTCCGGCGCCTTCCCTTCCCCCATATTGTCATTGCCGGGCTTGACCCGGCAATCCAGGCTTTGGCAAGGACGGGCCGTCTACTGGATTGCCGGATCAAGTCCGGCAATGACAAATTGGAGCGATGCCTCGCCCAGGTTCCCCGTCCCGCTCATCCGATCCTGACCTTGCGACGCTTGGCGGAGATGACGCCCGAATTGAAGCCGCCCCAGGAGAGCTCGGTGTGCAGGCGGCCGTACTCGATCTTGGGACAGCGGTCCATGACGACCTTGAGGCCGGCGGCTTCGGCCTTCCCGGCAGCTTCGTTGTTGCGCACGCCGAGCTGCATCCAGATCACCTTTATGCCCTTCTCGTCG
>CAMYKD010000068.1 GCA_947258885.1 uncultured Kiloniellales bacterium
ATGACTCATTTCATGGGAGCGGATCGGGTCGCCCGGGTAGGCGCGGTGCGCAATGGGCGCCCGGGGGCGATGCGCGCATCGGGCAAGCGCCGCAACGCCACCCAAGTCCTGAATTGGGCTGCCCCGATACGCCCCACGCGAAGGGCCGGGCGATTTTGTCCGCCAGCCGCGTTGCGCGCCGCTTGTTGTACCCGCACAACGGCGCAGCGCGCGCCTTGCTGGCGGCCAAAATCGCCTCGGTGAAATGCGTCATTATCAGTGACCTTTGGTATTAGCCTCCGACGGTTCGGAGCAGCCGGCGGTAGAGCGGCTTGGCGACGAGCGGCAGCAGATAGACAGGGACCTGGGCCATGGCCACGTAGAGCGCCAGGTCCGGGCCGAGCAGACCGCCGGCCAGAACCAGCATCAGCGCCATGTTGCGGTTGCCCAGCGAGAGCCCCATGGAAAAGGCCGTACGCCGCCCGCGCCGCCAGTAGATCAGCGCGCCCAAGGCCTGAAAGCCGGCGTTGAAGGCCACGGCGGCGGCCAGAAACAGGGCGACGGTCATCGGCTCGGCGAGCAGGCGGGCGGTCACGCCATCCATCATGGCAAGCGCCGCGAACACCAGGATTACAACGTTGGCGCCGTCGAGCCGTTCGGCCTGCCGCGCGATCAGGCTGGCCGGCAGCAGGCGCCGCAGGCTCCAGGCGGCAGCGAAGGGCAGGCCGACGAAGAGCGCGAAGCGGGCGAAGAAGGCGCCGAGGTCGACCGCGAGATCGAGGCCGACCAGCCAGAACAGAACCGGGGTCAGGGTGAACGGCAGGAAGAATGTGGTCGCCGTCACCAGCAGCACGGCGAGCGGCGCATCGAGGCCGATCAACTGGGCGAGCGCCGCGGAAGCGACCAGCGACGGCGCCGCGCCGTTCAGCACCAGCGCGTGGGTCAGGCCCGGCGGCAGGCCGGCGAAGAGCGTCAAGCCCCAGACCACGATCGGCGAGATTACCAGGTGCCAGCCGGTGGCGAGCGCCGCCGCGCCGGGCTGGCGGGCATAGGCGGCGAGCCGCGACCAGTCGAGGCGCAGCAGCGACACGGCCAGCAGCAGCGCGACCAGGGGCCCGAGCGCCGGGCGCACCGCCGTGGCCAGCTCGGGCAGCGCCAATCCGAGGAAGACGCCGCCCGCGAGAAACGGCGGGGCGTTCCGGCCGACGAAGGCGAGCAGGCGAGCGGGCATGGCGCTTGCACCTATGCGGTGGACTGTTGGGCCGGTCCCCCTGGCGGCGGGATAGCCGCCCGCCACCCTGCCGCCCACCCCACCCGCAAGGTAGCGCATTCAGGATTTCTTAACCACGGCGGCGGAAAGATGTCCCCCGCGACGAGACCTGCCGGAACGAGGCACGGTTCGTCGACCCGGCTCTCCGGCACAGGAACGACCATGCCCCAGGATCTCATGAGCGAGCACACCGCCGAACTGATGCTTTTACTCTACGACGACGGCGTCGACCGTGACGAACTGAAGGCCCTGGTGGGCAGCGCCTTCAAGGACGGCATCGAATACACGATCAAGCGCATGAGCGACAACCGGGACAGCACCTGAGCCCGCTGGAACCGTTGGCCCGCCGCCCTTCAGGGCGCCGCCACCGGGGCCGGTCCGGCGGCCTCCCGATCTGGAGAATCTGGAGCGGGTGAAGGGAATCGAACCCTCGTCGTAAGCTTGGGAAGCTTCTGCTCTGCCATTGAGCTACACCCGCGTCCCAAGGGATGGCGGAAAACTACGAGCTTCGCAGGCCGCGCGCAAGACTCCGGAAACAGCAGCCCGGGCCGTTAACCAAATCGGCGAGGTCGCCCCGGGGGAGGCAAATCGTTCGCAGGCCATTGAATCCGCGACTGCGACGTTGTTCCCGCAGATCGTAGGGTGGCGGAGATTCTCGCCCTTAGGTTGGTGGTCCGCGAGGCTTTGTTAATCTTTTTAGGGTAGCACTTGGCCGGCGACCGCCCCGAAGGCGGCGCCTGGCGGGAGTCTGGAATGCAGGTCCTCTACGTCGAAGACGATAAACTGATGGCCAAAAACGTGGAGCTGATCCTCCAGAAGGAGGGTCATTTCTGCCACACCGCCGACCGGGGGGAGCGGGCGGTCGAGCTCGCCAAACGCAACGCCTACGACATCATCATCCTCGACATCATGCTGCCCGATTTCGACGGGTACGAAGTCATCGAGCGGCTGCGCGCGAGCGGAATCGATACGCCCTACCTGATACAATCGGGTCTGGTCGATCGCGACACCCGGCCGGACGGGCTGGGGTTCGGGACCGACGAGTTCCTGATAAAGCCGTTCGACGGGGCCGAACTGATCGAGAGCATGGAACGCGTCATAGCGGGCGCCAAACAACACAGCGCCCCGAAACGCGATTCCAACCCCGACGGTCGGGAGTTGCCACGCCACCTTGGCCCCGAGAAAAGACGACACAGGCGATTCGCCACTATCAAGGCCGCCAAGATCATTCACAAGAAGATCCAGACGGACTGCATCATCCTCAATATTTCCCATGGTGGCGCTGCGATCAGGCTGCCCAAGAACAAGCTAAACTGCCCCGAGAACTTCGCCCTGAAACTGCAGTCCGAACCGTTGCACTACTGCCAGGTCTGCTGGCGGTTCCAGGACAAGATCGGCGTCAAGTTCATCGGGCGCTGACCGGGTTCCGGCGGCCGGCCGGGCCGTGAAATTCACCCGACGTCACCTTGTTCTTCCAGCTGGGGGCAGGGGCAACCAGGGCCAGGGAGATGCTTGGCCCGGCGTGCGGGGAGGCGTACTATGGCCCGGGCGCAGCGGCGAACCGAGGAGGTCGCGGGCCATGTACAGCGAAACGACGCATTCGATCCGCGTCACGGTCGAACCGATGTACCTGGAGGAGCAGTCCTCACCCAGCAACAACCACTATGTCTGGGCCTATCACGTGCGGATCGAGAACACCGGCGGCGATACCGTGCAACTGCTGACCCGGCACTGGAAGATCACCGATTCCCTCGGCCGGGTTCAGGAGGTGCGCAGCGCCGGCGTCGTGGGCGAGCAGCCGGTCCTGCCGCCGGGCCAGGCCTTCGAGTACACCAGCGGCACGCCGCTGCCGACGCCTTCGGGAATCATGGTCGGTTCCTACGGCATGGCGGCGGAAGACGGCCAACGCTTCGACGTGGCCATTCCGGCCTTCTCGCTTGACAGCCCGCACCAACCGGTGCAGTTGAACTGATCCGGGGCCGCATCGAAAAACGCCAAATCGTGCTAGCCTTGCGGCCGTGGGCCGCTTTGCGCAGCGGCGTGGCGATGTCCCGGGCCGCTGGATTCGCGCAGTGGACGATCGACCGGAAGGGAAGGCTACCATGACCTCCAGCCACGCCGCCCAGGTTGACAAGGGTGCCCGCGCCGAGGCGAGCGTACGCCCGACGCGCGGCGAGGCCGAACAAGCCGTCGAAACCCTGATTCGCTGGGCCGGCGACGACCCCCGGCGCGAAGGGCTACTCGCCACGCCGCAGCGCGTCGTCAACGCCTACGAGAGCTTCTTCTCGGGTTACGGTCAGGACCCCGTCGCACTGCTGCAGCGCACCTTCGAGGAGATCGACGGCTACGACGAGATGGTGCTGCTGCGCGATATCCGCTTCGAATCGCACTGCGAGCACCACATGCTGCCGATCATCGGCAGGGCGCACGTCGCCTACCTGCCGAAAAAGCGCGTGGTGGGCATCAGCAAGCTGGCGCGCGTGGTCGAAACCTATGCGCGGCGTCTGCAGATCCAGGAGAAGATGACCGCCCAGATCGCCAACTCCATCAACGAGGTGCTCGAGCCGCAGGGCGTGGCGGTCGTGATCGAGGCGGAGCACCAATGCATGACCACCCGCGGCGTGCACAAGCCGGGCGTCGCCATGGTGACCAGCCGGATGCTCGGCCGCTTCCGCAGCGACGCCCGGAGCCGCCGCGAGTTCCTCGCCCTGATCGGGTCGTCGTCGGGGGTGAGGGCACTGCAGGGCGCCTGAGCCGGGCGCCCGCACCGGCCGGCAGTCGGATCGTCTTCCCATGATCGACTTTCGTCCCATCGCCTTCGTGCTCGGTATCCTGCTGGCCATCCTGGCGCTTGCCATGCTGATCCCGGCCTCGGTCGATGCGGCGATCGGCCATCCCGACTGGCAGGTCTTCACCGCCGCCGCGGGCGTGACGCTTTTCATCGGCGGCGCGCTGGTCCTGACCAGCCGCTCGGGATGGAGCGCGTTCACCCTTCGCCAGGGCTTCATCATGACCAACCTGGCCTGGCTGGTCACCGCCACCTTCGGCGCCCTGCCCTTCGCGTTCTCCGAGTTGGAACTGAGCTATACCGACGCGTTTTTCGAATCCATGTCCGGCGTCACGACGACGGGGTCGACGGTGATCACCGGCCTCGACGCGGCGCCGCCGGGCATCCTGCTGTGGCGTGCCATCCTGCAGTGGCTGGGCGGCATCGGCATCATCGTCATGGCGGTCGCCGTCCTGCCGATCCTGCAGGTCGGCGGCATGCAGCTGTTCCGCGTCGAGGCCTTCGAGACCGACAAGGTGGCGCCCCGGGCCGCCCAGATCGCCGGCAGCATCAGCATCGTCTACGTGTTCCTGACCGGTGTGGCCTGGATCGTGCTCTGGGCGCTCGGCATGTCCAGCTTCGAGGCCGTGGCCCACGCCATGACCTCGATCGCCACCGGCGGGTTCTCGACCTCGGACGGCTCGCTCGGGCACTTCAACAGTGCCGCCATCGACTGGTCCGTCAGCCTGTTCATGATTCTCGGCAGCCTGCCCTTCGTGCTCTACCTGCGCGCGGCGCGCGGCAATGTGCTGACGATCTTCCGCGACAGCCAGGTGCGCGTGCTGCTCGGCATCCTGGCCGTGGCCATCGCCTTGACCTGCCTCTGGCTCTGGCAGAAGGGCATCATGGATCCCGGCGGCGCGCTGCGCTATGCCACCTTCAACGTGATCTCGATCATGACCGGCACCGGCTACGCCACGGCCGATTTCGGCCAATGGGGCGGCTTCGTCCTGACCATCATGTTTCTACTCATGTTCATCGGCGGCTGTGCCGGGTCGACCACCTGCGGCATCAAGATCTTCCGTTTCCAGGTGCTCTACGCCACGGCCAAGGTGCAGCTCAGCCGCCTCATGCACCCGAACGGCGTCTTCGTTCCCTACTACAATAAGCGGCCGATCCCGGAGACCGTCGCGGCCTCGGTGATGGGATTTTTCTTCCTGTTCATCACCTCCTTTGCGCTGCTGGCGGTCGCGCTGGGCCTGATCGGCCTCGACCTCGTGACCGCCCTGTCCGGCGCCGCCACGGCGATCGCCAACGTCGGTCCCGGCCTCGGCGACATCATCGGGCCGGCCGGCACCTTCGCGCCCCTGCCCGACGAGGCGAAGTGGTGCCTCTCGGCCGGCATGCTGCTCGGCCGGCTCGAGCTGTTCACCGTACTGGTGCTGCTGGTGCCCGGTTTCTGGCGCAGTTGAGGAAGGCCACCCCGGGTATGACGTCCGCGCGCCTCTCCCCACGGCAGATGATCGACCGGCTGGTCGGCTTCGACACCACCTCGGCCAAGTCGAACCTGGCGCTGATCGATTTCGCCGAGGCTTACCTGAGCGGCCACGGCGTCCCGGCCCGGCGCACGCTCGACGCCTCGGGCCAAAAGGCCAACCTCTTCGCCACGCTGGGTCCGGAGGCCGCCGGCGGCGTGGTGCTATCCGGCCACACCGACGTCGTCCCGGTCGAAGGTCAGTCGTGGACCAGCGACCCCTTCGCCGTGGCCGAGCGGAACGGCCGCCTTTACGGCCGCGGCACGGCGGACATGAAGAGCTTCCTGGCGGTCGCGCTCGCCCTGGTGCCCGACGCGCTGGCCGCCGGCCTCGAACTGCCGATCCACCTGGCCCTCAGCTACGACGAGGAGGTCGGCTGCCTCGGCGTCGGCGGGCTGATCGCCGACGTCAAGGCGAACCTCCCCTCGCCGCGCATCGTGATCATCGGTGAGCCGACCTGCATGAAGCTCGTCACCGCCAACAAGGGCATCGCGGGCTTCGAGACGCGGATCACCGGCAAGGAAGCCCACTCGAGCCAGCCGCACCGCGCCGCCAACGCGATTGTCGCGGCCGCCGAGCTAATCGGCTACGTGGCTCGCCAGGCCGAGGAGAAGCGCCGCACGGCCCCGCACGACGACCGTTTCGAGCCGCCCTACACGACGTTCAACGTCGGCACGGCCACCGGCGGCACCGCGCTCAACATCGTGCCGCGGCACGCGCGCTTCACCTGGGAGTTCCGGCTGTTGCCGGGCGACGACGGGGAGGAGATCCTGGCCCGCTTCGCGCGCTTTGCCGAACAGGAGGTTCTGCCGCGCCTCCGGCAGGCCGCCCCGGAGGCCGAGATCGTCACCGAGGCGCTCGCCCGGGTCCCGCCCCTCGTCCCGGAATCTGACTCGCCCGCCGAAGCGCTCATCCGCCTGCTGACCGGCGTCAACCGCGCCGAGGCCGTCTGCTTCGCGACCGAGGGCGGACTGTTCCAGGAAGCCGGCTTCTCCACCGTGATCTGCGGTCCCGGCTCGATCGACCAAGCCCACCGGCCGGACGAGTTCATCGAGCTGGCGCAGGTCGACGCCTGCGAGGCCTTCCTGCGCCAGCTGATCGCCTGGGCGGCCGGGAACCCTTAAGGCCTTGGCCCGCTAGGCACTTCCGCCGCCGCACGGTTGGTCTATCCCGGGCCGGGATTCCCGGAGGGAGCGACGCTGGCGAAGGTCGGAGTTCGGCTTGAAACGGGAGCGCTACGCCGCGGCGGCGCGGGCCAGGAGGACCAGGAACAGGATGACGATGGCCACGACAGGCAAGAGAACGTGGTCTTTGCTGTTCGGCGACTGGCTGGGCGGTGGAGTGGACATGTCCGGCATGCTGCCTTCTGGCTGGATCGTTGCGCGTTCTGCGGGACCATAAGTATCCGAGCCGGGTTAGAGAACGATTAACAGCAGGCAGGCGGACAGCCTCGACCCGGCAAACCGGGTTTGATTTCCCGCCTCGCCGGCCGCTGGTCCCGAAGCGCTCTCACCCGCGGAGGGCCGACAGCTGATCGCCGTAGCCGCTCGGGTCGATGGCGATGTCCAACAGCGCCGGGCCCTCGCCGGCCAAGGCGTCCTCGAGGGCCGGCGACAAGGGCTCGTCCGGCCCGAGCCGCCATGCCCGGCACCCGAGTGCACCCGCAACCGCGGCAAAGTCGACCCTTGGATAACGCACCCCCCGGCTCACGCGCTGCCGCCGCTGCTGCTTGATGTCGATTAGCGAGAGCGCCGCATCGTTGAGGACCGCGACGACGATGGGACAGCGCCGCTCCACCGCCGTGGTCAGCTCGGACAGGCACATCGTCAATCCGCCGTCCCCGGTCACGGCGACGACGGGCCGTTCCGGCTCCTGCAAGGCGGAAGCGATGGCCGCCGGCAGCGCGAAGCCCATGGTCGACAGGCCGTTGGACTTGAGAACGCCAAACGGCTCGTCGGCCCGCCAAGAACTCATGGCACTGAACATGTGAGCCCCGGAGTCGACCGCGAGCCGGCACCCGGCCGGTGCCTCCTCGGACAGCGTTTCAATCACGGTTTGCGCCGTATGGCCCTTGCCGGTCATGGCCAGGCGTGCGCGCATGCCGTCGCGAAGGGCCGCGATCTCGGACCGGCTCCATCCGGATACGCCATCGACTGGGAGAAGCCCTCGGACCGTCTCGACCAGGTGCCCGACGACACGGCAGTCCGGTGCCGCCGGCGGCGGCGCTCCCTCGGCCGTCCGCAGGTCGAGAACCGGCGCATCGTAGCGCCACGCCCCGGGGATGATCTCGACCGGGTCGAGGCCGAAAAGCACGATCAAGTCCGAACGATCGATGCACTCCGCCTCGGCCGTCGCGCCGGTGAACAGGCCGACGGCGTTCGGGTGGGAGTCGGGCAGGACACCCTTCGCCTTGTAGGTGAGAAGCACCGGACAGGAGAGGGCCTCGGCCAGCCGGCGTAGGGCGGACGGAGTCTGGCCGTGGCGGGCTTCCAGCCCGACGAGCAGGACCGGCCTGCGGCTCCGGGCGAGCATGTCGCGGGCCCTTTCCAGGGGCCGCGCCTCAATTTCCAACGGCGGCCGGGCCGCCGATGCCGCGGGCGCCGGGATTACCCGGCTGGAAACCGGCGCGGCGGCGTCCGCGGCCGTCAAGTCGAGGTGGACGGGGCCCCAAGGCGGCGTCAGCGCGATTTCCAGGCAGGCTTCGAGGTCGGCGCGGCCGTTTTCCGGTCGGAGCCGGCCTTGGCTTTTGGTGATCGGTGCGAAGAGCGCGTTTTGATCGAAGGCTTGGTGCAGCGAAGACGCCGGACCATCGGAGAACAGGACCACCGGCGCCCGTTCCAGGTGGGCATAGGCGATGCCGTTGGCGGCGCTGGCCGCGCCCGGCCCGATTCCGGTCAGGACGACGCCCGGCGTACCGGAAAGCTCGCCGGTCACGGCGGCCATGATCGCCGCCGCCGTCTCCGTCCGGGTCAGCACGAAGTCGATCCCCACGGCCCCGGCCGCTTCGATGAGCGCCAGGCTCGAGCCCCCGCCCGGAATGCCGAACATACGTTCGATGCCGCGCCGGGCGAGCGCATCGAGGATGTGTCGGGCCAAGCTTGACGTTTCGGACATGGTGCCGCCGGCTCCAGGAATTCTTTTTTGGCAGAGGCCAGCAAGGACTTTACCTGAAACGTCGTCGACGATGACCCATTTGATGACGCCGCAATGCCTGGCTTGCGAGCTCAAGGCCCGCTGGATAGACTTTGGCGGCGGGGGGCGCTGAGACAGGGGGAGGCGTCATGTCGGTCGTTCAGTTTCCGGGCTCGGGTTTGACCGAGCGCGACTTCAAAGCGCTCCGGAACGAAGTCGCCCGTCGGCTCGGCCGGGACCAGCCCGGCTATGTCACCCGCGGGGTCAGCGAGACGGGCGATATATGGGCGGCAATCCTCGACCGCCCGGGCGGGTACCCGATACAGCACTTCTGCCGCGAGCAGGGGGTCTACTACGTCCTCGACTTCACGGGGCCCGGCGCCGGGCGGCTGGTCGACGCCAGCCGCCGCTTCGACGAAGTGCTGAAGCGCCTGCCGGAACGGTTGCCGCGTTTCACGTGAACTTGATGGGGGTTCAGCTCGACAAAGTAGAATTCGCCGTGCGATCGGCTTAACCTGACGCCCATGCGCGCGCCTGCGAAACCGTCCGCGGACCGGCCCCGGATCTCGGTGATCATTCCCACGCTCCATGAGGCGCAGCGAGCCGGCGCCGCCTGTCGGGGAATGGCATCGTGAGCCCGCGAACCGCGCGCTCGGCGCTGCTGCGCTTCGGCGGCCGGCTGATCGTTCTGGCCCTGCTCGTCCCGCCGCTGGCCGGCCTGGCCTCCATCGAGGCCCTCTTCGCTCCCGAGGCGAAGCTCTGGGCGCGCTGGCAGACGCACGATCCGGCAGCCACCGCGCGCATCGATCACGCGCCCTGGGACCGGATCCTCGCCACCTACGTCGCCCCGGACGCCGCCGGCGTGAACCGCTTCGACTATGCCGGCATCAGCGCACCGGACCGCGCCGCGCTGGACGGTTATGTCGCCGGCCTCGCGGCCCTGCCGATCAGCCGTTACGCCAGGGCCGAGCAGCTGGCCTACTGGACCAACCTCTACAACGCCCTTACGGTGCAGCTCATTTTGGCCTATTACCCGGTCGGCAGCATCCGCGACATCGACATCTCGCCGGGCCTCTTCGCCGACGGCCCCTGGGACAAGCCGCTGCTCACGGTCGAGGGCCAGGCGGTCACCCTGAACGACATCGAACACCGCATTCTGCGCCCGATCTGGCGCGATCCGCGGATCCACTACGCGCTCAACTGCGCCTCGGTCGGCTGCCCCGACCTGCAGCGCCGGGCCTTCACCGCGGCGGGAACCGAGGCGCTCCTCCAGGCCGCGGCGCGCGGCTACGTCAATTCGCCGCGCGGCGTCAGGATCGCCAAGGACAAGCTGATCGTCTCGAGCCTCTATGTCTGGTTCAACGAGGATTTCGGCGGCAACGATGCCGGCGTCCTTGCGCACCTGAAGCGTTATGCGGAGCCGGCGCTGGCGGCGCGGCTCGCCGGATTCGAGAAATTGGGCGGCCACAGCTACGACTGGTCCCTCAACGGGCGCAGCGGCCCGCCGTCCTGATCCCGCTCAGCCCGGGTAGAGCGGCCAGACCAGCAGGATCATCGGCACCGCGACCACGACGATCAGGATCTCCAGCGGCAGGCCCATGCGCCAGTAGTCGCCGAAGCGATACCCGCCGGGGCCCAGGATCAGGGTGTTGTTCTTGTGTCCGATCGGGGTCAGGAAAGCGCAGGACGCAGCCACGGCGACGGTCATGAGGAAGGGGTCCGGGCTCACCCCCAGACGGTTCGCGATATCCAGGGCGATCGGGGCCGCGACCACCGCGGTGGCGGTGTTGTTCATCACGTCGGAGAGCGTCATGGTGATGACCATCAGCAGGACGATCACCACGACCGGCGAAGACCCCGCCGAGAGCGTCAGTATGCCCTGCGCGATCAGGCCGGTGCTGCCGGTCGTTTCCAGGGCAACGCCGATCGGAATCATCGAGCCGAGCAGGACGATCACCGGCCACTCCACCTGCTCGTAGATCTCGCGCAGCGGCACGATGTTCAGGAAGATCATGAGCGCGGCCGCGCAAGCCAGCGCGACCGGCAGATAGAGGACCCCGGTGCTGGCGAGCGCGATAGCCAGGGCGAAGATGCCTATGCAAAGCCCGGCCCGGCCCGGTTGGGCCGGCTGGATGCCCCGTCCGGCCAGCGGCAGGCAGCCCATCCAATGGACCACCTCGGGCAGTTCGTTCGTGTTGCCTTGGAGCAGCAACACGTCGCCCGGCTCGATCGCCAGATGGCGGAGCCGCTCGCGAAACCGCTCGCCGCGCCGCGATATGCCCAGGAGGTGCACGCCGAAGCGGTATTTGAGGCGAAGGCTCATGGTGCTCCGACCGGCGATCCGGGCGCCCAGCGGCACGACGACCTCCATAATGGTGACGTCCTTGCTGGACAGCAGACCGGTCTTCGATCCGCCGGCGGCCTCGTGCTCGAGCTTCAGGCCGGCGACGAAGCGTTCGAGATCCTCCGGCCCGGCCTCGATCACCAGCAGGTCGCCCTTGCGGATCTCGGCGTGGCGCGCCATGCCCGGGCGGCGTTTGCCGGCGCGCCGCAGGCCGATGATTTCGACCTCGTACTCCGCGACCAGCTCGTCCAGATCGCGGACCTTCCGACCGATGATCTCGCAGCCTTCGGGGACCCGCGCCTCCGCGATATAGCCCTCGAGCTCGAAGGCCTCGGCGGTCATCGGGCCGCTGCGCTCCCTCGGGACCAGCCGCCAGCCCACGATTGCGACGAACAGCACCCCGGCAAGGGCGCAGGCCGCGCCCACGGGCGTGAAGTCGAACATGGTGTAGGACTCGCCCAGCGCGTCCTCCCGAAAGGCCGCGATGATGATGTTCGGCGGCGTGCCGATGAGGGTTGCCAGCCCGCCCAGGATAGTGGCGAAGGAAAGCGGCATGAGAGTGAGGGCGCTGGAGCGCTTGGCCTTCTTCGCGGCCTGGAGGTCGACGGGCATCAATAGCGCCAGCGCGCCGACGTTGTTCATCACCGCCGAGAGGGCCGCGGCCAGACCCGACATGACGAAGATATGCGACGTGACGGTCTTGGCGGCGCCGGTGACGGTGCGTCCCAGCAGCTCGACGGCGCCGGAATTCGACAGGCCGCGGCTGACGATGAGCACCATGGCGATGACCACCGTGGCCGGATGCCCGAAGCCCGAGAAGGCTTGGTCCGTGGGCACCACGCCGACGCTCACCGCGACCAGAAGCGCCGTGAAGGCGACCAGGTCGTAGCGCCAGCGCCCCCATATCAAAAGGCCCATGACCACGGCCAGGATCGCAAAAACGGTTGCTTGTGGAGTGGTCACCGCATTCGACCTCGATTGTTCGTCCTGCGCGCCGATGCGCTCATGGGGCGTCCTGTTCCACTTTTTCGGCCCAGGCCCTGAGCTCGGTCTTGAGGATCTTGCCGTAGTTGTTCTTGGGCAGCGCCGCCACGAAGCGGTAGCTCTTCGGCCGCTTGAAGCGCGCGATGCGCTCGAGGCAGTGGGCGTCGAGCGCATCGGCGCTGACCCCGGCCTCTGATCTCGGCACCACGAAGGCGACGATCTCCTCGCCCCACTCGGAATGGGGCCGGCCGACGACCGAACATTCCTGCACCGCGGCATGGCTCTGCAGAGCCTCCTCGACCTCGCGCGGGTATATGTTGGCGCCGCCACTGATGATCAGGTCCTTCGAGCGGTCCTTCAGAGTCAGGTAGCCGTCCTCGTCGAACACGCCCAGGTCGCCGGTGTGCAGCCAGCCGCCCTGGAGGGCCGCGGCGGTGGCGGCCGGATCGTCCCAGTAGCCCGGTATCACCGTGTCCCCGCGCACCAGGACCTCGCCCAGCTCGCCCGGCGGCAGCGGCCGGTCCTCGGCATCGGCGACGCGGACCTCGACCGCTGTCTGCGCACGGCCGGCCGAGGCGAGCCGCGCGGCATGGCGCGGATGGGCCGTGTCCGCGTGATCCGCCTTGGACAGCGCCGTTATGGTCATTGGGCTCTCGCCCTGGCCGTAGATCTGGGCAAAGACGTGGCCGAAGCGTTCCTGGCCGCGCCTCAGGTCCTCCAGGTACATGGGACCCCCGCCGTAGACAATGGTCTTCAGGTTGGCGAGGTCGGCCTCGCCGGCGGCCGTGTGGTCGACCAGGCGTTTGACCATGGTGGGTGCCGCGAACATCGTCAGGCCCGGATGGCGTGGCAAGAGCGCGAAGATCTCGGCCGGCTCGAAGCCGCCGCTTTCCGGGATCACCTGGCACACGCCGGCCGCCAGGTGCGGCAGGCCGTAGAGGCCCGAGCCGTGCGACAGCGGCGCTGCGTGCAGGATAGAATCGCCGGGCGCGATGCCGTCCACGTCGGCAAAGTAGCAGAGCGTCATGGCCATCAGGTTACGGTGGCTCAAGATAGCGCCCTTGGGCCGGCCCGTAGTGCCGCTGGTGTAGAACAGCCAGGCCAGATCGTCCGGGCCGCGCGGCACGAGATCGATCGGCTCGCCCCGCAGCAAACCGCGGTAGGACGGCGCGAGCACGTCGATCACCTCGACAGGGCGGTCGAGGCCGGCGCCCTCCGCTTCGAGCGCGGCGGCCACCTGTGGCGTGGCGAAGCAGAGGCGTGCACCGCTGTGGCCCAGAATGTACTTGAGCTCCAGCGGGTGCAGCTTGGCGTTGACCGGCACAGCGGCCAGTCCTGCATGCCAGCAGGCGTAGACCAGCTCGAGGAACTCCGGGCAGTTTCTCATGACCAGTGCGACCCGCTCGCCGGGCCCGAGACCGAACCGCGTCCGCAACGTTCCGGCCAGCCGCGCGGCGCGGTCCGCCAGTTCGCCATAGCGCCAAAGCACCGCCTCGCCGACCGCGACGGCAGGGCCTTCCCGGCGGCTGCGGCCGGCACGGATCAGCAGGTTGGCAAGGTTCATTATCCCTCCGTCGCCTCGGGATCCCGCGGCACGCTTCATCCTAATCCGATTCCCGGCCGGGAGGTCAATCGCGGAAGACCGGCGAAACTGGTACTGGTACGGTCGCCAGGGGATTGCTATATCACTGTTATGGTGGGCCCCTTGAGGGGGTCGGCCGGCCGGTACCGAAAAGGGGCCGAACCTTGCGGCGTGCCAAGACCAGCGACCGGCGTCAGTCCGTGTTCCGAGCAGGGTGGCCGCGGCAGTCGGCTTTCACGGCCATCCTCCTCGGCCTCGGTCTGCTTGTTTCGCTCGCCGGCGGCCAGGCGGCGGAGCTCAAGTTCTTCCGGATCGGCACCGGCTCGACCGCCGGAACCTATTTTCCGGTCGGCGGATTGATCGCCAACACCATCAGCAACCCGCCCGGCAGCCGCGAATGCGAGCGCGGCGGCAGCTGCGGGGTTCCGGGGTTGATCGGCGCGGCGGTGTCGACCAACGGTTCCGTGGCCAATATCGAGGCAATCGCCAACGGCGAACTCGAGTCCGGCCTGAGTCAGGCCGACGTGGCTTACTGGGCCTACAGCGGCACCGGCATCTTCGAGAAACGGGGGGCGGTCGCCGAGATCCGCAGTATCGCCAACCTGTTTCCGGAGTCGGTCCACCTCGTGGTTCGCCGCGACATCGCCGCGCAGAGCCTCGCGGACCTGCGCGGCCGGCGCATCTCGGTCGACCGCGAGGGCTCGGGCACCAGGGTCGATGCTCTCCTGGTCCTGAAGGCCTACGGCCTCGGCCCGAAGAACATGGACCTCGTTTCCGTCGCCGCCAACCGGGCCATCGACATGGTCCGCGAGGGCTCGCTGGACGGGTTCTTCTTTGTTGCCGGCACGCCGGCGGGGGCCGTAGTCGAACTGGCCGACGAGTCGCGGATCAACCTCCTGCCGATCACCGGGCCGAAGGTCGAGGCCCTGACCGAGGCCGTGCCCTTCTTCGCGCCGATCACGATCCCGGCCGGCACCTATTTCAACGTCGGTCAGACACAGACCATCTCGGTCGGCGCCCAGTGGTTGGTTTCGGCCGAGATGTCGGAGGAGACGGTCTACGGCATCACACGGGCGCTGTGGCACGAGAATTCCCGGCGCCTGCTCGACGGGGGGCACCCCAAGGGCCGGCTGATCCGCCTGGAGACCGCGATACACGGTCTCGGCGCGCCGCTCCACCCCGGGGCCGCGCGCTACTACCGCGAGCACGGCCTCATCGGCGAGCAGGCCCTGGAGCCTGAAGCTCCGGAAACTCAATGACCCAGGGCTCGGCCCGGGCGGCGGCGGACCAATCCTGCAGCGCCGGCCAGGCCAGAACCGCGTCCCGGTAGGCGGCCGCCGGCCCCTCGAGCGCCACGTCATAGGTGGCAAAGCGGGTCGCCACCGGCGCGAAGGCGGCATCGGCCAGGGTGAATCCGCCGAACAGGAAGTCGCCGCCCCGCCCGAAGCGCGCTCGGCAGTCCCTCCATATCGCATCGATGCGGGCGATGTCCTTGGCAACGCCGGGACCCCGGCCCAGTCCCGGGTGGCGGCCGCGCAGGTCCATGGGCATGTGGGTCCGCAGGGCGGCGAAGCCGGCGTGCATCTCGGCGCTGATCGCGCGGGCGACCGCCCGGGCCGTCCCGTCGTCCGGCCAGAGCCCCGCCTCCGGAAAGCGCTCGGCGAGGTACTCCCCGATCGCCAGCGAATCCCAGACGGTGAGCGCACCGTGATGCAGTACCGGCACCCGCCCGCTCGGGCCCGCCTCCAGGATCCTTTCCTTCGAATCCGGCCGGTCCAGCGGCACGATCTCCTCCTCGAAGGCGGCGCCGGTCTGTTTCAACGCCAGCCAGCCGCGCAGCGACCAAGAGGAGTAGTTCTTGTTGCCCAAGGTGATGGTAAACTCAGCCATGCGCGGACCCTCCTGCGTCACGAATCCTGGCCATATAGCGGCAAAGAAGAGGGCCGGGCAAGTTTTGGGAGCCAAGGCCGGCGCCTACCGCGCCGGCGAGAGGGAGAGCAGCGCTTCATGCCCGACCACCTGACGGCCCGCGCCGGGCCACGTGCCGTTCCGATTACACCGCTCGCCGCCGGAGAGCTGGACGGCTGGCTCGAAGGACAGCCCGGACCCGTCGCGGCCTGGGCCAGGAACACCGGCTTCACCGCCGAGCCCGGCAGCCTGTGCCTCCTGTCCGGTCTGGACGGTGTGCTCGAGCGTATCCTGGCCGGGGTCGACCCCGGCGAGGGCCCCTGGGGCGGCGCCGGCCTGCCGTCTGCCTTGCCGCACGGCGTCTACAAGATCGACCCGCCCCAGCCACCACGGCGCGCCACGGAGCTGGCCCTCGGCTGGGCGCTCGGCAGTTATGCTTTCAGCCGGTACAAGAAGGACGAGCCGCGTTTCGCAACCCTGGTCTGGCCCAAGGGCGCGGACCGGGCCGCGGTCGGCCGTGTGGCGGCGGCCACCCACCTGGTGCGCGACCTGATCAATACGCCGGCCGGCGACATGGGGCCGGCCGAACTGGCCGGGGCGGCCCGGCAACTGGCCCGCGCGCACAAGGCCCGGGTTTCGGTCACCCTGGGCGATCAGCTGCTCAAGAAGAACTATCCCGCGATCCATGCGGTCGGCCGGGCGAGCGCCCGGGCGCCGCGCCTGGTCGACCTGCGCTGGGGCACCAAGGGCCCGCGGATCACCCTGGTCGGCAAGGGCGTATGTTTCGATTCCGGCGGGCTCGATCTCAAGCCGAGTAGCGCCATGCTGCTGATGAAGAAGGACATGGGCGGCGCGGCGCACGCGCTGGGGCTGGCCGGCATGATCATGGCGGCCGAACTGCCGCTGCGCCTGCGCGTGCTGATCCCGGCGGTCGAGAACAGCGTCTCCGGCGACGCCTTCCGGCCGCTCGACGTGCTGTCCACGCGCAAGGGCCTCACGGTCGAGGTCGGCAACACGGACGCGGAGGGACGGCTGATCCTGTGCGACGCCCTGGCCGAAGCGGATCGCGAAAAGCCGGCGCTCATCGTCGACTTCGCGACCCTGACCGGCGCGGCGCGAACCGCGCTCGGGGCCGACCTTCCGGCGCTGTTCTGCAACGACGACGCCCTGGCGGCCGAGCTGCTCGAACACGGAACGGCCGAGCACGATCCGCTCTGGCGCCTGCCGCTGCACCGGCCGTATCGCCAGCTGCTCGACAGCAAGGTGGCCGATCTCAGCAACGTTTCCGAGGGCCCCTACGCCGGGGCCATCACCGCGGCGTTGTTCCTGGCAGAGTTCGTCGGCCCCGAAACGCCCTGGGCGCATATCGACCTTATGGCCTGGAACCGCAGCGCCCGGCCGGGCCGACCGGTCGGCGGCGAGGCCATGAGCCTGCGCGCGGTCTACGCGCTGATCGAGCAGCGAGTGCGGGGCAACCCTGAGGATCGGCGCCGCTAAACTTAGCGTCGCACGCACCCTGTGCTAGGGTCGCACCGCAACACGGGAAGGGGGAGATCATGTTCAGCAAGATTCTCTGCGCCGTCGACGGCTCGCAGCACGCGCTGGAGGCCGCCAGGGTGGCTGGTCAGCTGGCAAAGCAGCTGGGTGCCAAGCTCACCTTCCTGACGGTCACGAAGGAGCTCAAGGTGACCCAGGAGGTGAAGCGCTATATGGAAATCGAGCATTTGACCGGCGAGCCGCAGTACGTGCTGGACGAATACACCGAGCGGGTGATGCAGGAGGCGAAAGACGCGGCCCGCGCCGCCGGGGTGACCGACGCCAAGACGGAGGTCAAGACCGGCCAGCCGGCACGGGTCATCATCACGACGGCCGATGCGGGCGGCTATGACGCCATCGTCATCGGCGGTCGCGGCCACGGCGACCTGGAGGGCTTGCTGTTGGGCAGCGTGTCGCACAAGGTGGCCAGCCTCGCCAAGTGCACGGTCATCACCGTGAGATAGGCCGGAAGGCGGGCGGGACGGCCGGCTGATGCCCGGGTCCGCCGCCATCGGCGCGCCGGTTCTTGCCGGCCTCGCGCGAATCGGGCAGGATTCGTTGCGCAGGCGGAACGATGACGAGCCCGGCTCGTGGAACTGAATCACATCCAGGCGATGAACCTCTGGCATCGAGTCATGGTGGCCACGCTCGAGCGGGACCTGCCCGACCTCACCGCCCGTCAGTTCGCGCTGCTGTTTCACGTCTATCTCGGTCCGCCGCCGCACACGGTGCGCGGCCTCGCGGCCCGGCTCAAGATATCAAAACCGGCCGTGACACGGGCGCTCGACCGTCTTTCGGCGCTCGGCTTCGTCAAGCGTATGAGAGACAAGGGCGACCGGCGCAGCGTGATCATCTCTCGCACGGTCGCCGGGGCGGTCTTCCTGCGCGACTTCGCCGACATGGCCGCCGATCTGGCGGAGACAGTGTAAACCCGGCGCCCTTCGGCGTTGGCGCCGTTTCAGCCGAACATCCAGCTGGTCGGATCGGCGTGCGCCTGTCCCCGCGACAGGTACATCATGCCCTTGGCACAGCGGATGATCCACCAGAACAGCAGGAACAAGAAGACGAAATAACCCACAAACACGGGCAGCGTGACCATCGCGATCGCCGAGAAAAGCAGGCCTATCCAGAAGGTGCGAATCTGGAACCCGTAGTGGCTGTCTACCCAGGGCGCACCTTCACCTCGGTTTATGTAAGCCATGACGATGCCGATGATCGCGGTAAGGCCGAAAATCAGGCTGGCCAGGTAGAGAATATAGATCAGGTTCGCCATCTTGGCGTCCGCGGGATCGTTTGCCGCGGAGCGGCCGTCTGTGCCGGGTGTGGGATCGGCGTTGGTCATCTCTTCGTCTCCCGTTCCCGCGGCCGCCGTTCAATAGCCCCGACCGAGGTCCGCTACGTGCAGCAGCGCTTCGCCGGCCTCGAACCGGCGGATGTTCTCGACGACCGCCCGGGCGCCGCTGTCCGGCACCGTGATCGAGGCGCAGTGCGGGGTCAGGACGACCCGGGGATGGGTCCAGAAGGGATGCTCCGGGGCAGGCGGTTCCGAAGCGAAGACATCGAGGGTGGCGGCCGTCACCTGTCCCGCGTCAAGCGCCGGCAGCAGATCTTCCTCGACCAGCAGTTCGCCACGGCCGACATTGATCAGGGCCGCGCCGCGGGGCAGCAGGGCGAGGGTGCGGGCGTTCAGGATGCCCCCAGTCTCCGCCGTGAGCGGCAGCAGGCAGACCAGGATCTCGCTGCGCGCCAGGAAGGGTTCGAGCTGATCGGCGCCGTGGAACGCGGCGACGCCGGGGACCGACTTGGGCGAGCGGCTCCAGCCGGCGACGTCGAAGCCGAGGCCGGCCAGCGCCGCGGCGGCGTCGGCGCCGAGCACCCCCAGGCCCATGACTCCGACCTTACGGTCCGCGGCGAGCGGCGTGGGCAGGACCTCCCAGACACGGTCGCGCTGCATGCCGGCGTAGTCCACCATCCGGCGATGATGCATCAGCACGCTCATGACCACGTACTCGGTCATGCCGGCGGTCAGGCCCGGCTCGACCATACGCAGCACCGGGACACCCTCGGGCAGCTCGCTGTCGGAGGTCAGGTGGTCGACCCCGGCGCCCAGCGAGAAGATCAGCTTCAGGTTGGGATAGCTCTTGAGCAGGCCTTGGGGCGGCTTCCAGACCAGGGCATACTCGATCTCCGACAGCTCCCCGGCCTCGGGCCAGATTCGGACCTCGAGGTCGGGGGCGCAGCCGCCCAGGGCCTCGGCCCAGAGGTCGGCCCGGTCGATCTCGGATTTGAACAGCAGCGCCATGGCGCTCTGTTATACCAAAGGTCGCTGATAATGACTCATTTCATGGGAGCGGATCGGGTCGCCCGGGTAGGCGCGGTGCGCAGCGCGATGCGTGCATCGGGCAAGCGCCGCAACGCCCGCTTCGAGCTCGAAGGCGGCTTTCATGAGCGCCTGGGTGTAGGGGTCCGCTGGCGCGTCGAAGATCTGGTCCGCTTGGCCGTGCTCGACCACCCGGCCGTCCTTCATGACGATCACCTCGTCGGCCAGCGCGCGCACCACCTTGAGGTCGTGGCTGATGAACAGGTAGGCCAGGCGGTGCTTTTCCTGCAGCGCGCGCAGCAGGTCGACGATCTGCGCCTGGACCGACATGTCGAGCGCGCTGGTCGGCTCGTCCAGCACCACGAAGCGCGGCTTGAGCACCATGGCCCGGGCGATGGCGACTCGCTGGCGCTGGCCTCCGGAGAACTCGTGCGGATAGCGGTGGCGGCTGTCCGGGTCGAGGCCGACCTCCTCGAGCGCGGCCACGATCATGGCCTCGCGCTCCTCGGCCGAGCGGCCGAGGTCGTGCACTCTGAGGCCCTCCTCGACGATCTGGCCGATCGAGAGCCGCGGGCTGAGCGAGCCGTAGGGGTCCTGGAAGACCACCTGCATCTCCCGGCGCAACGGCCTGAGCGCCTTGGACTTGAGGTCCTGGATGTGTGCGCCGTTGAAGCGGATATCGCCGCTGCTCGACAGCAGGCGCAGCAAGGCGAGGCCGAGCGTCGTCTTTCCCGAGCCGCTTTCGCCGACCACGCCCACGGTATGGCCCTCGCGGACCGTGACCGAGATGCCGTCCACGGCGCGCACGTAGTCGACGGTGCGCTTCAGGACCCCGGCCTTGATCGGGAAGTGGACCTTGATGTCCGCGCCCTCCATGACGGTCGGCGCATCGGCCGCGGCGCTCAGCGGCTCCCCGCTCGGCTCGGCGGCCA
>CAMYKD010000069.1 GCA_947258885.1 uncultured Kiloniellales bacterium
GCCGCGGACAAGTGCGATTTCTGTCAGCACCGCGTGTCGCAGGGGCTGGTGCCGTCCTGCGTCAACGCCTGTATCGGCGAGGCGCGGATCTTCGGCGACCTCAATGATCCGCAAAGCGAGATCTCGAAGATGATCGCCGGCAACCCGGTCACCGTCCTGAGACAGGAGATGGGGACCCAGCCGAACGTGTTCTACATCGATGCGGACCATACGGACCCCAACGGCGCCACGAACAACGGCCAGTACGTGCGGGTCGATACCCACCGGCAGTACGCGGAAAGGAGATAGCCATGCAACAGGAACTGATGTGGGGGCTGCCGGTCATCTTGTACCTGTTTCTTGCGGGCGTCGGCGCCGGGGCGCTGACCGTCAGCGCGTCGATTTTTCTCCGTGGTGGCGACGTGGCCCGCGGCCTGCATGTCGACACCGCGCGCTACGGTGCGTTTCTGGCGCCCGTGCCGATCATGATCGGCTGCGGTTTGCTGGTTTTCGAACTGGGCTCGTTCGAGACCGGCCACTGGTTCAAATGGCTGAACCTGTACAAGGTCATAAACCTTTCGCCGATGTCGATCGGCACGTGGTTGCTGACGGTGACGGTCGTGGTCAGCGTGGTTTATGCCTACACGTTCCTGCGCGACGCACCCGGTCTGCCGAAGGAAAAGCGCTATGCACTCCGGCGGAAGCTGTCCTGGCTCGCCGTGCCTCTGGGAATCGCAACGGCGGTCTACACCGGGATCCTCCTGGGCGCGATGCCGTCGAGGCCGTTCTGGAACTCGCCCATCGTGGCACTCCTGTTCCTGGTATCCGCGTTGTCCACCGGGATCGCCGGCACCTTGTTGTTCCGGACACTCTTCCACTCGCCCACTCCCGACCCCGAGACCGGCAAGAACTTCGCTCGGAGCGGCTACCTGTTGACGGCGGCGGATCTCCTGCTGATCGGCTTCGAACTGATGATCATCTTCCTGTTCATTATGTACGCGCACCTGACCATCGGCAGCGTCAAGGAGGCCGTGTCGGTCATCCTGATAGGCGGCGACCTCGCGCCGCTGTTCTGGTTGGGCGTGGTGGTGATCGGTCTACTGATCCCCGCGTTGGTCGAATTGATCTACATCGCTCCCAAGCTCCTCTACCACCGGGATTTCTCCGTTCCCCGGGGCGTCGAGGTTGTCGTGCCGGCCGTGATCCTCGTGGGTGGCTTCATGCTGCGCTACGTGGTGGTTGTCGCCGGGCAGATCACTGGGCCGGTCGGAATCTGAGGAGGATACAATGGTTAGTCGCCGCAACTTTCTGAAACTGGGCGCAGCCGCCGCCGGCGCATCGAGCGCGTTTGCCGGAACCAGCGCCTTGACCGCAGCGAACCCCGTGACGATCACGGGGGGCAAGGATTACTCGCCGCGCACCGGCAAGGAGCGCCAGGCCATTCCCAGCGCCTGCTGGCAGTGCGTCAGCCGCTGTCCGATCATCGGTTACGTCGAGGACGGCCGGCTGGTGAAGATCGAAGGCCAGCCCGATTCGATCCGGACCGACGGCAAGATCTGCGCCAAGGCGCAGGCCGGGATCAACCAAGCCTACGACCCGGACCGCATCCTCTATCCCCTCAGGCGCGTCGGCGAACGCGGCGAAGGCAAGTGGAAGCGAATCTCCTGGGACGAGGCGCTGGGCGAACTCGCCGGGCGCCTCAAGAAACTCCGCGACGATGGGCACCCGGAGAAGTTCATGTTCCACTACGGGCGCATGAAGGCCAGCTCCAGCAAGCTCATCAAGAGCGTGTTCCTGGCCAACTACGGCACCAAGACGATCGGCAATCACACCAGCATCTGCGAGGGCGGCAAGTGGACCGCGCAGGAGCTGACCTGGGGCAAGCACTACGACAACTGGGACTTCGACCACGCGAAGTACATACTGAACTTCGGGTCGAACTGCCTCGAGGCCCACACCAACCACACTTCGGTGGCGCAGCGCCTGATCAAGGCTTTGGCCGACCGCCGGGTCAAGATGGTGACCTTCGACGTCAGGCTGTCCAACACGGCGGCCAAGTCGAGCCAGTGGGTACCCGTGAAACCGGGCACCGACCGGGCCGTGGCGCTCGCCATGTGCAACGTGATCATGAGCGAGAACCTTTACCGGGGCGAAGGCGAGGCCTTTCTCAGGTTCTGCAAGGTCACGCCGGCCATGAACGCCACGACCGCGGACAAGGTCGCGGCGCTGAAAAGGCACCTCGCCCAGTACACGCCCGAATGGGCGCAAGAGATGAGCGGGGTCGACGCCGAGACCATCCGCGGCATCGCCCGCGAGTTCGCGAACACCAAGCCGGCTTGCCTGGTCAGCTACCGGGGGGCCGTCGCCCATTTCCACGGCGGCGAGACCGAGCGCGCGATGCAGATGCTGGCCGCGATCACGGGCAACATCGACAATCCGGGTGGCCGGTGCTTGGCCGTCGGCGCCAAGTGGAAGTATCCCAAGGGGCCGAAGCAAAAGCCCAAGGCGAAGAAGCTGAAGATCGTCGACGGCGCCAAGGGCCAGATCGCCTTGCCGACCCATCACGTGAACCATCAAGTCTTCAATATGATCAAGGACGGCAGCGCCGGCAGACCCGAGGTTTATATGTGGTACTGCTATGCGCCGGTGTACTCCAACGGCGACTGCCAGGCGAACATCGACGTCCTGAAGGACGAGTCGCTCATCCCCTTCACGGTCTGCGTCAACCCATACTACGACGAATCCGCGGCGCTCGCCGACCTTATCCTGCCGGACACGCCATACCTCGAGCGCTGGGATTGGGAGGACATGGTCTCGCCGAAACAGGTGCCCGAGTATTACCTGCGCCAGCCGCTCATCAAGCCCCTGGGCGAGGCGAGAAACTTCGGCGACGTATGCTGCGAGCTGGCCGACCGGATGGGCTTCCCGCTCGGCTTCGGCTCGATGGAGGAGTTCGTGAAGCTGTCCTGCGAGAAGACACAGGCCGTGAAAGCGGCCGGCGGCTTCGAGTACATGCGCACGCACGGTGTTTGGCACGATCCCAAGGCCAAGCCCAAGTACTACTCCTATCTGAAGGAGGTCAAGGCGGCGGCCCTGGCGAAGGACGGCGTGATCCTCGACGAGGCCACGGGCGTGTACTGGAATTGGACGAAGTCCAAGGCCAAGAGCGCCGAGGAGGCTCTGGCCAAGGGCTACACCCACACGAAGAACGCCTACAAGGGCTATGTCGGACAGCTGATCGACGGCACGGTCTATGCCGGATTCAAGCCCGACAAGGTGAACAAGTCCGGCTACTTCGAGCTCTACTCCGGCATCATGGAGGACAAGGGCCTGGCGCCGCTGCCCGGCTATGTGGTCGACCCCGACCACGCAGCCATGAGTGCGGAGGAATTCATCCTCACCACATTCAAGGTCAACGTCCAGACCCACTCGCGCACGCAGAACTGCAAGTGGCTGACCGAGATCTATCACGACAATCCGGCCTGGATTAACCCCGAGTCGGCAGCGGCCAAAGGCATCGAGGACGGGGACAGGATCAAGGTCAAGTCCAAGATCGGCGAGCTAGAAACCACGGCGCGCGTGACGCCGGCCGTGGCCCCGGGCGTGATCGCCATCTCCATGCACTGCGGGCACTGGGAGTACGGCCGCTATGCCTCGGACAAGGCTGCGCCGTTCGGCACCGATAGCGATCCGGAGTACCGGCGCAAGTGGTGGAAGAGCAACGGCGGGCACCCGAACTGGGTCATCCCCAACGACCCGGATCCAATCAGCGGCCAGCAACGCTGGATGGACACCGTGGTCACCGTAAGCAAGGCCGTGGCCGCATGACGCAGGCCGCGGGCCTCGGCCCCGGCCACCGGCCGGACGAGGCGGCCAGGACAGCCATGGAACGCAGCAACGTCTATGGCTTCCTGGCCGCTGTATATCGGAGCGAGCCGACGGCGGCGCTGCTGGGCGGGATGAAGACTCCCGGCTTTCTGGAGGCCCTCGGCGCGGCGGGAGTCGCCCTCGAGCACGATCTCCTCGGTCTCCCGGAGTCGGAGCTGCTCGAGGAACTGGCTGTCGAGTACACCCGGCTGTTCATCGGCCCCGGCAGCCATATTCCGCCCTATTCCAGCGTCCATCTGGGCGGCGAAGGGGCCTCGCTATGGGGCGCTTCGACGGCTTGGGTCAAGCGGTTCATCGAGGCCGCCGGTTTCGAATATCTCTCCGACTATCACGACTTGCCGGACCACGTGAGCGTCGCGCTCGAGTTCATGCAGGAGATCACCGCGCGGGAAGCGCGCGCCTTGGACGAGCCGGATCCGGACGAGGCGGAGAGACTGCGAACCATCGAAGAGCAGTTTGTCTGTAAGCACCTCGCCGCGTGGCTGCCCGGATTTTGCGACAATGTCATGCACCAGGCGAGGCTGCCTTTCTACGGCGAGATGGCGAAACTGACCAAGGCTTTCGTCGCATCCGAGCTGGAGTCCGCGACTCCTCTCTCGTGATCGAGGAACTCCGGCGCGCGTCCCGGCTGGCAAAGACCCGCGAAACACTTCGAGCGGCATATCGACACACTTTGTCGCGGGGTCGAGCTGGCGTAAGATCCCGCCTGACCGATGCCCGCCGGAGGAACCATGACCGGATCCCTGTTGCGCCGAGCGGCGCTCGCCCTTCAGATTCTGGCTCTCGGCACGTCCGTGGCCTATGCCAAGTGCGGCGACCAGCCGAAGCCGAAGGTCGATTGGACCAAGTGCCAGAAGCAGCGCAAGGTCCTCAGCGGACAGAACCTGCGCGACGGCCGTTTCGAAAAGACGGACTTCAGTTTCAGTAACTTGTCGAAGGCGCGGCTCACCGGGGCCGTTCTGGTCCGCGCGAACCTGACGGGCTCCAGACTGTCCGGAGCGGACCTGAGGCGCGCGGATCTGACGAAGGTGCTGGGTTCCCGCGCCGATTTCGAGGGTGCGAACCTGGCCCAAGCGGTCTTGGCGAAGGCTGAGCTCAACCGGGCCACGTTGTCCCGAGCCGATCTGACCGAGGCCGACCTCTCGAAGGCCGAACTGGGGCGCGCGCACCTGACCGGGGCAAGGCTGGACGGAACGGACCTGAGCTATGCCTACCTCGCTCGCGCCGATTTGGGCGGCGCCAGTCTCGCCGGGACGAACTTGACCGGAGCCTACATGTACCTGACCCGCCTTCCAGGCATCGACCTCTCGCAAGCGATCGGCGTCACCCAGCAGCAGCTCGACCTCGCCTGCGGCGACGAGGCCACCAAGCTGCCGGCCGGCGTCGAACGCCCAAGGTCCTGGCCCTGCGACGCGGAGGACGGCTGACCCACCTTCGCCGAACCCGGCCAGGAGACGCCCGTGCCGAGACCCCGTCCGACAAGGAAACGATTCCCGTGACCCCGGGCCGGACCTGCGGCGAGGCGCTGGTGCGCCTGCTCGAGGACTACGGCGTCGATACCGTATTCGGCGTTCCGGGGGTCCATACCCTCGCGCTCTACCGCGGGCTCGCCGGCAGCGGCATCCGCCACGTCCTGCCGCGTCACGAACAAGGCGCCGGCTTCATGGCCGACGGCTACGCGCGGCTGTCCGGCCGGCCGGGAGTCTGCTTCGTGATCACCGGACCCGGGGTGACCAACGCCGCGACGCCTCTGGGCCAGGCCTATTCGGACTCGGTGCCGGTCCTGCTGATCTCCAGCGTCAACGCGACCCGGACGCTGGGCAAAGGTTGGGGTGAGTTGCACGAGATCCGCGACCAGCGCGCGGTCACCGGCCCGCTCACGGCCTTCAGCGCCACGGCGCTCTCACCGGGAGACGTGCCGGACCTCGTGGCGCGGGCCTTTGCCGTCTTCGACAGCGCCCGGCCGCGGCCGGTGCACATCGAGATTCCCACCGACGTGCTCGCCGCGCCGGCGGCTGGCGAGTGGAAACCGCGCCACCCGCCGCCGCGCCCGGCCCCGGCGGCCGACCGGATCGCCGAGGCCGCGGCCCTCCTCGCAGCGGCCGAGCGCCCGTTGATCCTGGTGGGCGGCGGCGCGCTGGCGGCCGGGAGCGCAGTCGCGGCGATCGCCGAGACGCTGGGCGCCCCGGTGGTCACGAGCTTCGCGGCCAAGGGCCTGGTGCCGGAGTCGCATTCGCTGTCGCTGGGCAGTACCTTGTGGCTCGACGCGACCAAGGCCTGCCTGGCCGAGGCCGACGTGGTCCTGGCGCTGGGCACCGAGCTGGCGGCCACCGACAGCCTGGCCAAGACATTGGCGGTTCCGGGCAAGCTGATCCGCGTCGACATCGATCCCGCCAAGCTGGTCGACCGCCACCCGGCCGAGATCGCGATCCAGGGCGATGCGGCGGCCACCACCGAGGGCATCGCGGCCGGTCTTGCACGCAGCTCCGGTCCCGGGTCGTGCGGGGCGGCCAAGGAGTGCGTCGCCCAGGCGCGCAGGGCGAACCTGGATGCCGCCACGCCTCTGCAACTGCTCCACCTGAAGGTGCTCGAGACGCTGCGCTCGGCCTTGCCGGACGATGCCGTCGTCACGGCGGACATGACCCAGCTCGCCTATACCGGCAATTGCTTCTTCCCCGTCGAGCAGCCGCGCGGTTGGATTTACCCGGCGGGCTACGGGACGCTCGGATTCGCGCTGCCTGTCGCCATCGGCGCCAAGCTCGCGGCGCCCGAACGTCCCGCCCTGGCCCTGGCGGGCGACGCGGGCTTGCTCTACACCGTCCAAGAGCTGGCCACGGCTGTCGAGCTCGAACTGCCGGTCGTCGTGCTATTGTGGAACAACGAGGCGCTCGGCCAGATCCGCGACGACATGGTGGCCAAGGGCATCCCCGAGATCGGCGTCATCCAGAGGAACCCGGATTTCCTCATGCTCGCACGTGCCTTCGGCTGCCACGCGGCGCGCCCGGAGACCCTGGAAGCCCTGGAACCGGAGCTGGCGGCGGCGCTCGGCCGTAACGTCCCCACCGTGATCGAGGTCCGGCACGACATGGTAGGCCTGCGCTAGCTTTCCACCGCCGGGCGGCGCTAATATCCACAGCTTCGCAGACCGCATTCGCCAACGCTGGGCCAGGGGATCCTTCGTCATGAGTAAGAGCTATGACGCCGTCATCGTGGGGGCCGGTATCATCGGGGCCTGCACGGCCTACGAGCTGTCCAGGAAAGGCTACCGCACGCTCAACATCGACAAGCTGCCGGCGGCGGGCTACGGCTCGACGGGCAATTCCTGCGCCATCATCCGCACACACTACTCGACCTACGACGGCTGCGCCCTGGCCTACGAGGGCTATTTCTACTGGGACGGCTGGGCGAACTACATCGGCGTCGAAGACGAACGCGGCCTAGCCAAGTTCTACGACACCGGCTGCTTCGTCATGAAGACCGAGCTCAACGACTACCTGCGGCCGATCTGCCGGAACATGGATGCGCTCGGCATCCCCTGGGAGGACTGGGACCTCGAGACGCTCAAGGCGAAGATGCCGATCTACGACCTGCACAGCTACGCCCCGGTCAAGCGGCCCGACGATCCGGACTTCGGCAAGACCTCGGGCGAGATGATGGCGGGCGCCGTGTTCTTCTTCAAGGCCGGCTACATCAGCGACCCGCAGCTTGCGACCCACAACGTCCAGCGGGCCGCCGAGGCCAAGGGCGCCACGTTCCTGTTCAACAGCAAGATCGTCGAGATCCGGCAGCAGGACGGCCGGGTCGCCGGCGTGACCCTCGAGAGCGGCGAAGAGATCGACGCGCCGGTCGTGGTCAACGTCGCCGGGCCGCACTCCTACTTGATCAACCGCATGGCGGGCGTCGAGGAGGGCATGAACATCAAGACCAGGGCGCTCCGCCAGGAGGTCGCCCACGTCCCCTCCCCCAAGGGCTTCGACTTCGAGAAAGACGGCTTCGTGACCTCCGACGGCGACGTCGGCTGTTACTGCCGCCCGGAGACCGGCAACCACATCCTGATCGGCAGCGAGGACCCGGCCTGCGACGAGCGCGAATGGGTCGACCCGGACGACTACAACCGCGACTTCACGGACCAGTGGCAGGCCCAGGCCTACCGCGTGGCGCAACGCATCCCGTCGCTCGGCATCCCCAGCCGCATGAAGGGGGTCGTGGACCTCTACGACGTCTCCGACGACTGGATCCCGATCTACGACAAGTCCGACCTCGCGGGCTTCTACATGGCGATCGGCACGAGCGGCAACCAGTTCAAGAACGCGCCCGTGGCCGGCGTCATGATGGCCGAGCTGATCGAGCGCTGCGAGGCGGGCCACGACCACGACAAGGACCCGCTGCAGCTCGAGCTGCGGCACATCGGCCGGTCGATCGACCTCGGCTTCTATTCGCGGCTGCGCGAGATCAACAAGGAGAGCAGCTTCTCCGTGCTCGGCTGATCGGCAAGGCGCCGGTCAGGGGCCGCGCCGGGAGCGTTTGAAGCCCTCGAAGTAGCGGGTCAGGGTTTCGGACAGGGCGCCACGTTCCAGCATGATCTCGATCAGGTGGAAGCGGCCGCGCGTCGCCAGCGCCCGGTCGAGCGCGCTCTTGAGCTCGGCCCGGGTGGTCACGCGGTCGCCAATGCCGCCCAAGGCCCCGGCCATATCGGCGAAGTGCCAGTCGTCGAGGTCGTTGAACTTCGACTCGGGCTGGAAGACGCGCAGGATCTCCCAGCTTCTGTTGTTGAACAGCAGGACGATGGGGTCCCAGCCGTAGCGCCGGCAGTTGCCGAGTTCCCAGCCGGTCATCTGAAAGGCGCCATCGCCGACCAGGACCACCGGGCGCTCGCCCGTGGCCGCCTGGATGCCCAGCCCGGCCGGCACGCCGAAGCCCATGCCGGCGTAATAGCCCGGGGCGGCGAAGCGCGTCTGCTCGATGTCCATCGCGGTGAACAGGCAGTCGCCGACATCGGCCGCCAGCGGCATGGCGCCGTGACTGCGCAGGGTGTCGTTGACCAGGCGCGCGATATCGGTGGGGGTGATCGGCGCGTCGTCGGCCACCAGCCCGGAGGGATATTCGGTCGCCGAGGGGGCGGCCGCCGCCCTCGCCGTTCGCCGCGGTGCCCGCGCCAGCAGGGCCTCGACCAGCGCGTCGAGCGGAATGTTGGGATAGACGTGGTAGCCGGCGCGCACCTCGCGGCCCAGCGCCTGGATCGCGGCGCGCAGGTCGATCTGGTGCCGCGAGACGCCGAAATTGGTATCGCTCAGGATCACGCCCAGGAGGAGCAGGCCGTCGGAGCCCTCGATCAGGTCGGTGATCTCCGGCCGGCCCGCCACGCCGAGATAGGTGCCGAGTGGCGGCGCGACCGTGCCGGCGAGCAGGCCGCGGCCCATGAAGCTGGTCACCACCGGCAGGCCGAGGCGGCGCGCCAGCTCGGCGACCTTGTCCTCGATGCCGTAGCGGCGGATCTCGACCCCGGCCATCAACACCGGCGCGCGGGCCGCCTCGAGGCGCGCCAGGATCTCCGTGGCGCACTCGGCGAGCGCGTCCGGCGCGACCGGCTCGGGCGGGGTCCTCTCGACCGCCGCGCAGTCCGCGGTGACCCGGTCGCGCGGCAGCTCGAGATAGACCGGCATCGACTGCTCGAGCGCGCTGCGCAACACGCGGGAGATTTCGGCGGGCGCGCGTTCCGGATCGTCGAGGCGCGCCTGGTCGCAGGTGATCTCGCGGTAGACCCGGAACTGGGAATCCAGCGTCTTGGCCTGGTGGTGCAACAGCAGGCCGCTCGCGCGCTCCGCGCTGCCCGGCGCACCGGATATGACGACGACGGGCGAGCGCTCGGCATAGGCCCCGGCGATGGCGTTGACTAGGTTGAAGGCGCCGGCGCCGTAGGTGACCGCCGCTACGCCCAGCGAGCAGTTGTAGCGCGCGGCCGCGTCGGCGGCAAAGCCGACGCCGGGTTCGTGGGACAGCGTGTAGAGCGGCAGGATGCCGCTTTCCTCCACCACCTTGAAGAACGGCAACGCGAAGTCGCCCGGGATGCCGAAGATCCCCTCGGCGCCGTGGTCCTTGAGCGCGGCGAGCAAGGCCTGCCCGAGTTCCATGGAGGCGGTTCTCCTTTTCGCTCGATCGGCCGGCTCCTCCCGGTGACCCCCCAACCGCAACGGTACCACATGGCATCCGGCGACCCCAGGGCCTTTGCGGACGGACGCCGTCCGGGTGCGCCGAGCGTTACCGCCGCCGAATTTTCGGATCTATTTCAGGCTCAGGATGAAGGCGATGATGTCGTCGGTCTCCGCCTCGCTCAGCATAAGGTTCGGCATGTTCTGATGCCAGGTCCCCAGGAAGACGCGAAGGCTGATCGCGGTGATCGCCGGATCGTCGGCGACGTCCTGGAAAGCCGGCGCGTCCGCCCAGGAGTCGCCCATATCTTCGCTCTCTATGAAGTGGCAGGCGGCGCAGACCTCACGGGCTAGAGTGCGGCCCGCGTATCGATCTCCCGGCAATGCCTGGGCCAGGGCGGGCAACGCGCCCAGAAGAACCACGATGAGGGCGAAGCGGATCATATCGAACCTCGCAGGTTACACGTTGTATCGACGCCCCGGATTGTCAATTGCCGGAGCCACGGATCGTCGGCCGGCGCGACCCCCCGCGCGCCGCCTCGCCAAGCCCGTCCTTCGCCACGGCCGCAAAGGCCCGGTAGAGCCCCTCGCTCGCGCGGGCCAGTCCGGCATAGGAAAGCTTGTCCGGCGTGTCCTCGGCGGTGTGGTAATAGCGATAGCGATAGAAGGCGGTGTCCGTGACCATGAAGGCCCGGTAGCCGTTGACCCAGAACGAGCGGTGGTCGCTCCAGCTCACGCCCGGGACGAAGCTGAAGGTCGCTACGTGCTCCAGCGGAAAGTCCGAGCGGGCGCGGAACGCCGCCGCGACATGACGCATGAGCCCGCGCGAGCGGAAATCGGACACGAAGGCCAGGAAGTTACCCCGGTCCGGATAGAACAGCCGGAACAGCGGCGGATAGCGCTGGCTGCCCGGCGCGTCGCGGTAGCAGCCGATGGTCTCGAGCGCGACCATGAGACGGATGTCGTCGCCGCGCGCGCGGGCGGCCCGCGCATAGACCATGCTGCCCTGCTCTCCGGACATGTAGAACGGCGGCTCCTCGTTGACGAAGGCCACGAAGCGGACGCTCATTGCCGGCGCCAGGCCCGCGATGAGCCGCGACAGCTCCAGGAGCGCGGCGACGCCGCTGCCGTTGTCGTTGGCGCCGGGGCCGCCCATGATCGAATCGTAGTGCGCGCCCAGAAGCAGGATTCCTGCCCCCCGGGCGTCGCCGGGCCGCGTCACCTCCAGGTTCGCGCTGCGCACGCCATGGACCTCGTAGACCTGCGGCGTGACCTCATAGCCCTGGTCCCGCCAGGCCGCCTCGATGTAGCCGGCGGCGGCGGCCAGCGCCCGGGGCCGGAACACGTTGCGCTCGCCGATGTCGCCGGCCAGCGCCTGGACATGGGCCCGCAGCGCCCGGGCGTCGACCGCACCGTCCGCCGCCGTCATCGCCCCACGCCCCCACCCACCGTGGCCAGCGGCGCCCGGAAAACCGCTGCCGCGGCCAGGTACAGCACGACGGCGATCCCGACGACCGCCGTGAAGCCCAGATGTATTGCCAGGATGGTCGCCAGGATCGCGCTCGCCACCGAGGCGCAGCCGTTCACCCCCCAGGCCCAGGGCACGAGCTCCGGGACCCGCTCGGACACCCGCGAGAGGCCGATCGGGAAGGGCATGCCCATAAAGAACGCGAGCGGCGCTATCAGAGCGAGAGATGCGGCGACCCGCGCCGCCTCGGGCCAGGGCATCATCCAGTCGAACAAGGCCGGCAGCAGCGCGAGATGGAGCAGCGCGGCGGTCCCGAAGGCCAGGACCGGAACATCGACGGGTACGATCCGGGAAAACAGCGGGCCGGCGGTTCCGCGCCGTCGTTCCAGCCGCCGGGCGAGGCCCGGCGCGGCGCCACTGCCGAGCCCGGCGAAGACCAGGAAACCGGAGAGCACCACAGCCACCGCAAGCAAGGGGTGGCCGAGAAACACGACGAAGCGCTGGATGAAGGCGATCTCGACAAACAGGAAGGCGAGGCCGAGCGCGAGGAAATAGGCCAGGATCCGAGCGCGGTCCGGGTGCCGGTTCGATTTCCGCCGGCTCAGCCGGAGCGGCAGCAGGATGAGCACGACACCGAGCGCCGACGCCTGGACCAGCGTGGCGAAAAGGATCGGATAGCCCCATTCGAGTAGGGCCGCCCCGCCCTGCGCGCGCAGCTCCAGGAACTCGGGCAGGGCCCGCCACCTGAAGAAATCGAAGAAGTAGGGCCGGTCGTCGCGGGCCGCGGCGAGGTCGAACTTGTAGCGCTCGATGAACTCGGCGCGGCGCGGACCCGCCAGGGCCGAAGCGCCCTCGAAGAAGTGCCGCGCGTCCAGGACGTTGAAGCGGTTGGCCTCGTCGGGTCTCATGCCGGGGTAATAGGCCAAGTCGAACGAACGCTGCGCGGCGAAGCGGCGGATTCCGTCGATCTCCGCGGCACCCAGCGCGCCGTTCTTGACCAGAAGCGTCGTCGTGTTCCAGCTGCGGATCAGCGCGAGCCGTTCTTGCGGCGTCGCGATGCCCTCGCGCTCGAGGGCGGCCAGCGCGGTCGCGAAGAGCTTCAGGCTGTCGCGCGGCGGCAGCTTGAGCCAGCGGGTGATGGCGAGGAACCCGCCGGCCTCTAGATGGCGCAGATAGTCCCGGAACGCCTCGACCGTATAGACATAGCTTTCGCTCAGGCTGTGCACTCCGGCGACCGAGGCGCCGAAGGAATCGAGCAACGGCATCTGGATGAGGTCCCATTGGGCCTGGCCCCGTGCGACGAAGCTGCGGGCCTCGGCGGCGTGTACCGTGACCTCCGGGCGATCGTAGAGGCCGCCGGCGAAGGCCGCGTGCTCTCGCCGGACGAGCGCTATGAGCCGAGGGTTGAGCTCGACGGCGTCGATCCGCCTTGCGCCGTGATAGAGAGCCTGGAGGACGTCGCCGCCGCCGCCGGCACCCAGCACCAGCACCGATGGGCCTTGCAGCAGGTGGTACGGCAGGGCCGCGGTCGTGTCATCGAGATAACCGAGCGCGTCCAGCCGGCCGTCGTACCTGGTGATGACGCTGAGCGCGTCGCCGTCCGTGAACACGCCGAGCTGCGGCGGCGGCTCGACCGTGCTGTCGAGGCTCAGACCCGGCGCATGCCGGAACGGAATCGTCGGGCTGCGGACCACCGTCAGCAGACCCAGCGGGCTGGACGAGTCCCCGATCACCTCGGCGCCCGGGACCTGCAACGCCATGCTCAGCCCCTTGTATTCGGAAAACCGCAAGGCGATCCAGGACTGTGGCACGAGCGCCGGCAGAAGGACGGCCGCGGCCAACAATCCAACGGCCGCGAGGCGCCGGCGGGCATCGTTCCTCGCAAAGCATACCAGCCCCGCCGCCGCGATCCCCAGGCCGGCGATCAGCCGCAGGCAGTCGGTCGGCGAGACGAGGAACAGAACCGCCACAATGCCGAGCGCGCCCAGGCCCGCGCCCATCAGGTCGTATCGGTAGATGCGGCCGATCTGCTCGCCGTAACGCGTGAAGGCGAGGCCGATGCAGTTCGCCCCGCAGAAGAAGGGAACGGTGAAGAGCAGGTAGAGCACGAGAAGATAGAGCAGCTGCCGCGGGTTCCAGAGCACCTCGAGGGCGTTGAACGGCACCCGTTCGCCGAGCGCGAAGGCGGCCAACGCCGAGACCCCGAAGAGGGCTGCATTGACCGCGAAAGCGGCCACGAAGCGCGGCTTGAGCCAGCCTTGGGCAAGCGCCAGGAAGCTGCCGCTGGCCCCAAAACCGAGCAGCGCGATGCTGATCACCATGTAGGCGAAATGATGCCATTGCACGATCGCGAAGAGCCGCATCAGCAGCACCTCGTAGGCAAGGATCGCGGCGGAGACGACTGAGATGGCCGGCAGCATCACGGCGACCGGCGCGTGAAAGGAACGAAGGCGACAGGCAGCACCTGTCGTGTCTTGACCCGCCCATCGGCCAGCTTGTCCACCAGCATCAGCCATTGCGTGGCGAAGGGGCCGCCGACCGGGATAACCATGCGGCCGCCCGGTTTCAGCTGCCCGACCAGCGGCGGCGGTATTTGGCTCGCCGCGGCGGTGACCACGATGCCGTCGTAGGGCCCGCATTCGGGCCAGCCGTAGTAGCCGTCGCCGGTCCGCGTTTCGACGCCGGCATGACCGAGCGCCTCCAGCCGTTGGCCGGCGCTGCGGGCGAGCTCCGGTATGATCTCGATGGAACAGACCCGGCGCGCGAGCGGCGCCAGGACGGCGGCCTGGTAGCCGGAGCCGGTGCCGACCTCGAGCACCACGTCCTCCGGCCCGACGGCCAGCAGGTCGGTCATCAGCGCGACGATGAAGGGCTGCGAGATGGTCTGGCCATAGCCGATCGGCAACGGCCGGTCGTCGTAGGCCTCGCCGCGCAGCCGCTCCGGAACGAAGAGGTGACGGGGCGTGCGGCCCATGACATCGAGGACCCGCGAGTCGATCCGCCTGCGGCCGAGGGCCTTGACGGCGCTGAAGGCGTGGCGCTCGATGACCCTGATCATGTCCGCGCGCCGGGCGGCATGGCCGTCCTCGTCAAGCGCCCGGCCCGTCCCGGGCAGCAGGACCGCCAGGGCGGCGCAGAGCGCCAAGGCTCGCCTCCACCGGTCCTCCAACATCGTCGCCCCGGCAAATTGGAGTGGCTTCGATCGACAGTGTAACGCCGATCGCCTTCACTCACCCGGAACTTTCAACCGTAACGACGAGGCCCGCGTTGATCTGCCTCAAGCGTCGCCAGCGGCCCGCGGGACCAAGACAAACGCCAGCCGCGAGCGAGAATGTCCGCGAGTTGAGCCATATCAATGCCCGTCGATTCGGAATAGAAGCATCCTCATCGTGCTTTCCGACAGGAAAGCTCGCCTGAAGTTCGCCACTCTCACAGCCAATCGCTTATGACACGGAGGGCCGTCATGGCAAAAGGTAAGCAATCGATCTTTGCACTGGGAGCGGTGTTGCTCTCGTTCGCCTTGTTCTCGGACCCTGCCCGGGCCGAGTCCTGCGCGGGCTGCCACAACGGCATCACCCCGGGGGTCGTCGCGGATTGGCAGGCAAGCCGGCACAGCGAGATGGCGATCGGCTGCGAGATGTGCCACGGCAGCGGCCACCAGTCGGCGGCCGACGTGGCGAAGGCGGACATGCCGACCCCGGAGACCTGCGGCCAGTGCCACGAACAGCAGACCGCGCAGTACAAACGCGGCAAGCATGCCCTCGCCTGGGCCGCCATGAGCGCGATGCCCACGTCCCATGCCATGCCCAAGGTCCTCAGCCAGGGCCTCAAGGGCTGCGGCGGCTGCCACAAGATCGGGCTGATGAGCCCCGAGCAGCTCGAGTCGGTCCGGGCCGAGACGGGCGGCTTCGGCACCGGTGCCTGCGATTCCTGCCACACGAGACACACCTTCGCGAAGTCCGAAGCGCGCGAGCCCGAAGCCTGCCAGACCTGCCATATGGGCTTCGACCACCCCCAGTGGGAAATGTACTCGGGCTCCAAGCACGGCGTGCGCCACACCCTCAAGCGCGCGGGCAAGCTGCCGCCGAGCGCCGCCGCACCAACCTGCCAGACCTGTCACATGCAGGACGGCGATCACGAGGTCCGCACGCCCTGGGGCTTCCTGGCGGTGCGCCTGCCGCTGCCGGAGGATCCGCAGTGGAAGGCCGACCAGATCACCATCCTGCAAGCCCTCGGCGTGCTCGATCCCGAGGGCAATCCGACCCCCCGCCTCGACGTGGTCAAGGCGGCACAGGTCGCGCGCTTGACCCAGGAGGACTTCGACCGCGAGCGGGATAAGCTGCTCGAGGCCTGCAGCCAGTGTCATTCGGCCAAGTTCGCCGAGGCGGAGATGGCCAGGGGCGACGAAACCATTCGTCAGGTCGACCACCTGCTGGCCGAGGCGATCCGCGAAATCGCCGCCCTCTACAAGGACGGTGTTCTCGAGAAACCCGAGAGCTACGCCTATGCCTTTCCCGACCTGCTGACCTTCCACGACTCGCCGACGCCGATCGAGAACCGGCTCTTCGTGATGCACCTCAAGCACCGCATGCGGGCGTTCCAAGGCGCCTTCCACGCCAACCCGGACTACGCCCTCTGGTATGGCTGGAGCGAGATGGTGCGGGATCTGGCCGACATTCGGGCGATGGCAAAGGAATTGCGAGCGCGCATGTAGACGGACGCCGGCCGAAGGTCGCCGGTTTCACGTCTTGCGAAACAGCGCCTGACCAGTGCGGGATCAAACACACTGGTCAGGCGATCGGAAGCCGGGAGCCCCCGGCAGCGGCGGATGAGGTCGCTGCGGATGTCGCCGCAGACCATCGAAGTCCGGCGGTTCTCCCGCCCCGGACATTTCCCCCGGACCCGGCGCCGGAGGGCCCGGCTGTGTTGATTCCACTTGCAATTTGGCGTGCAGAGTACCAATTTGGGCGCATCGGGTGCACATAACCCTGGCGAATTCTTGCTGCTGACTTCAGCCGAGCCGAGTTACTCCCAGATACTGTGAAGCCCCAATAATCGTGATGCCGCTTGAAACGGCCCGCATCAACTCGATACCTGGAAAGGAGTAGCTATGGCTACCGGAACAGTGAAATGGTTCAATTCGGTCAAGGGTTATGGATTCATCCAGCCGAGCGACGGTTCGCGCGACGCGTTCGTCCATATTTCGGCGGTTGAGCGCGCCGGGTTGGACACCCTTCGCGAGGGCCAGAAGGTCGAATACGACCTCGTGCCCGGCCAAAACGGCAAGTCCTCCGCGGAGAACCTTGTCGCTTTGGACTGAACGCCTGCGATCGGCCGCCCTCGCGCCGGATATCCGAGATCGATATCGGCGCCCGAGGGCGGACGAGCCCGAGCCGGGCGATAACTTCAGGTTGCCTTTGGGGGCGTTGCCGGCGCTCCGGTTTCGTTCCCGGCGCCTGCCCGGTGCTTGTCATGGCCCGACCGGCAAGTTTGTCCGTTGCGGGGCTGTCGCCTTTGCACTGACCGAAAGGACGTTAAATGGCCCGAAAGCCCAACTACAAATTCGAGCGTATGGAACGCGACCGAGCCAAAGCCGAGAAGAAGGCCGCGCGCGCCAAGGCCAAGGCGGAGAAGGCGGGCAAGACCGAAGGGGAGGTGGCCGAAGAGGCGCCTGCCGACGATGAATCGGTGAGCTCACAGTGAGCTCCCGTATCGCAACCTGACGAGACCCCTGGCTGACGCGGCGTCCCGAGAACGCCGCAAGGTCGGTTCAAGAGGACGCAAGCCTCGGACCGGCCCGAAGTCCCCGAATTCGGCCTCCGCCAAAGGCTCTTCGATATCGTAGCCGACACAATGCCTGCAAACCGGCAGGACACCGCATCTGGCGGTCCATCACAATCCGATCGAAACGCGCGCCGTCCTGCTAGTCGCTCCCGTGCCTAGCGGCTCCGGGATTTTCTGAGCTGATCCCGAAACCCGCCGAGCCGGTCGCGAAACCCCTCGGCGTCTCCGTAGTCCAGGAACTGTCGATAGCGCTCATGAGGTTTCTTGATGTGCTTGGCGTGCTTGATCGGGCACCAATACTGCTCGGACCGGCTGGCAACCTCTCGGACGAAGGCGATCAGCCCGTTGGCATATTCGCAATAAAGGCAGTTCAGCTTCTGAACGCCGTTCAGGTACGCCAAGTGATGCCGGTCGATGACGACGTAGTCCGACCTGCGAACGCGCGCAATGCCCCAGACCGGAAAACAGATGAATTGATAAAGGCAGATACCAAGGTCGAGGAGGGCGAGCGGGAAGATGAGGAGGTAGATGACCGGCGCCGTCAACAAGGCCGTGAGCGGCGATGACCTCAAGAATCGGAACAATCCGGTCTTGATCCCGCGATGCCGGGCAATAACCTTCTGTTCGAATACAACCCGCCCTTTCTTGAGCCGGTATTGGAATTCGGCGCGCCGCGTTTCGATCGTCCGTTCAACCTGCTCTTCTATTTCGGACAGCTGTTTGAGCAGCCGATCGATCTCACTTTCCATGGATCTCGTCCTTGCGTCCTGAAGGGACTTCACCGAGAACGTCAGACTCGTTCGTGAGCACGGCAATCGGCAGCATCTCTATGGTGAAGAGCTGGATACAGCCTAGCACACGCGCCGCCGGTCTGCGAAAAGCAACCCGTTACTCTATCTTCTCGAGAAACCCCTGGCCTGTTTGGAGGCGGCTGCCCGTCCTTTGTCCCTATCGTGCCGGAAGACACCGCCGGCCCGCCCGTTTCACCTGACGGACGATCGACAAAGTCCCCGATCTTCGAATGCACAAGGACGGGCGCCCCATCGCCCCAGGCAGCGCTGCTTGACCCTTTCCCGAGGGACGTCCCGGCATGTCCGCGCCGCATGTCCGGTCTGCCGCCGCGGGGTGTTGTGCGGGCCCGGCGGCGGGCCTAGAGTCGCGCGAGCGAGCGGGGCCATGGGAAGGATCCGACGGGCCATGAGCGACTCACTCAAATGCATCACACCGGTCGACGGCAGCATCTATGTCGAGCGGCCCCTGGCCGGCGCCGCCGAGGTCGAGGCGGCGGTGGACCGCGCCCGCGCGGCGCAGACCGCCTGGAGTTACGTGCCGATCGCCGAGCGCCAGGCGCTGCTGACCAAAGCAGTCGACGCCTTCGTCGCCAGGAAGGCAGAGATCGCCGAGGAGATCTCCTGGCAGATGGGCCGTCCGGTCGGCCAGAGCCCCGGCGAGGTCGGCGGCTTCGAGGAGCGCGCGCGCTACATGATCGAGGCCGCGCCGAAAGCGCTGGCCGATGTCGAGGTCGGTCCCAAGGAGGGCTTCACCCGTTTCATCCGGCGCGTTCCGCTGGGCGTGGTCTTCGTCGTCGCACCCTGGAATTTCCCCTATTTGACCGCGGTCAACTCCATCGTGCCGGCGCTCATGGCCGGCAACGCGGTGATCCTCAAGCACTCGGCCCAGACGCCGCTCTGCGCCGAGCGCTTCGCCGAGGCC
>CAMYKD010000070.1 GCA_947258885.1 uncultured Kiloniellales bacterium
GGCCGTTCGGCGCCGATGGCTGGGAGGTCGCCTGGGCGGGCGCGGCCGAGAGCGGCGTCGAGCGCGCCCGGACCGTCATCCTCGCGCTTCCGGCGGGGGCCGCCGCGGACCTTGTCGGGCCGCAGTCCAAGGCGGCCGCCCGGGTCCTGCGGTCGATCGCCTACGCGTCGGTCGCCAGCCTCGCGCTCGGCTACGACCGGGACCAGGTCGGCCACCCGCTGGACGGCTTCGGCTTCCTGGCGCCGCGGCGCGAGGGCTTGCGCGTGCTGGGCGGGCTGTTCTCGAGCACGCTTTTCGCCGGGCGGGCGCCCGACGGCCGGGTGCTGATCACCGCCTTCATCGGTGGCACGACGGACCCGGCCGCGGCGGCCCTGGATGACGAGGAGCTGGCCGGATGCGTCCGCGACGACCTCGCGCGGGCGCTCGACATAAACGGCCAGCCCTCCTTCCAGCGCATCGCCCGCTACGCCGCCGCCATCCCGCAGTACACGCTGGGCCACCTCGACCGCCTCGCCGAGCTCGATCGGGCGCTAGAGCCGCTCACCGGCCTGTACCTGCAGGCGAGCTGGCGCGGCGGCGTCTCGGTCGCCGACTGCATCCGCAACGGCGAGGCGCTGGCGGGGCGGATTGCCGAGGCGCCCGTGGGGGTGGCCACGCGCGTGGGGGCCTAGCGCCGCGGGTCCAAAGCTCGATATGCCGCAACGGAAGGACCCGCCGTCACCACGAAGACACGAAGGTTTGGGCGGACCGTGACGCCTGCGGCGGCGCGCAAGCCCCACGAACAGAGGCGCGAAGAACGCCCTTCCGGATGCCCGGCGCTGCGAGTCTCCCGTCAGCTCGCCGTCGTATGCAGCCCGGTCAGGATTTCACCTCGATCTCGGCCCAGAAGAAGCCGGGGACGACCTCTTTCACCCTCCGCACCGTCACGCTCTGCCCCTTGCGGACCAAGCCTACGATCTCGCTGTTCTGCCACCCTTTCCCCAAGGTGAAGCGGATGTGATCGGCGCGCAGGTTGACATTCCCCCTCGCGTCGATCTTGGCGCCGATGGCTGGGGCCTCCTCGGGATCGCCGGGCCAGGAGAAATACCGCTCGCTCCAGTCCGTGCCGAATTGCGCGCCCAGATAGACCCAGCCCGTCTCGGCGGCCTGTACATCCGCGGTCGGTAACTGATCCAGCAGCCGTACCGTCTGCGGCCCCAGCGAGGTCTTGAGCGATTGGGTCTGATCCACGATCCGGCGCTGCACCGTCTCGGGATAGGCGGATGCGGTCTCGCGAAGGGCGAAGGCCGCGTTATACTTGCCGTTTAGGCTGGTCGCGTCGTCGTTCAATATGGCGATCAGTGGCTGAACTGTGCGGTCATCCTCCAGCCGGACCACGGCGGCGGTCGCCCATTTCCGCATTGTCTCGTCGGGATGCGCCATCAGGCCCACGACTCGCTTTAGATCCGCCTCGGACAGCACCGCGCGGATCTCCGCCGAATCGGACCCCGCCGGCACCATCTTAGCCAGCGCAGTGACTGTCCCTAGGGCATAGCGGTAATGGGTCGTTGACGCCCGGTCGGGGATCGTTGCCATCAGTGCGGGCAGGATCTGCGGGCCGCGACGGGCGATCTGCTCCCGCGCATCATGCCGGGTCAGCGCGTCCTCCGAGATGAGCTGACCGATCAATTCCTGGTCGCTGTGATTGGCGGCAAAGGCAGCGGAGACCCAGCCGAGCAGCCCCGTCTGGCGCCGGTCGCGGTCCCGGTGCACCGACGCGGTGGCCGAACAGATACCGGGCCCGCTGACTGGTTCGGGGGCCACCTCGGGAGTCGGCGGTTTGCGCCTCAAGAGCGTGCGGCTGGGATGGTGGTAATAGATCCGCATCCGAGGCCGCGTCTGGCCCTGATCCCCCGCGGACTCCAGCGCCTGGCGGAAGAGCCCGCTCGGAACCTTGACGTCGATCGGCTCGGCGTCGCCCTCGGCGCTTCCGGCCCGCGGCTGCGGGGCGAACATGAAGGCGAGGCAGTTCAGCACATCGGCCTGCTTCAGACGCCGGTTGGGAGCCACGAAAAGGCGGGTGCCGCTCTCCTCCATCACCTCGACCGCGGCGATCTCGGTATAGAGTGCCTCGCCGTCGACCTTGACCACCACGGCCTTCTCAGGAGAGGTGGCCAAGCGATCTCCCGCGAACAGGATTAGCAGGAACAGCGCCACCACCGGGGCAGCAGCGCCGCCAAAGGTCCAGCCGCGCCATTTGCCAGACGCCCAGCCGCCGACCGCGGTGAGGAACAACCCAAACGCCATGCTTACCGAGAACAGATAGGCCTCGGTCGAGAAGAGTGTGGGCTCGATCCACCGCCCGACGAATGGGAAGGCCAGGCAAATCAGCCCAAGCGAGACGCAGAGCATCGCCACCCGCAACGACACAGGCCCTGCTGCAGCGGGTTGGGGTGAATTGGGGCTGTCATTCGGCATGAGACCAACTTCCGAAAACGAAGGAGATGTCAGACATCAGAAGACGGGCTCGGGCTTGCATAACTGCATTTCGCGCCGGACATGAACTTGCCGCCAATGCGCGGCAGCGTGAGTCGGTGTATTCGCCACCATGAAACAGTGCGAGCGACGTCGAGCGGTCTTCAGGAGACTACCTGTCGTACCGGGTCAAACTTGGGATCGGTGACAGACCGTTTGGCGTGTGCGCCGTCTTGGGATCTCCACCTTACGAAAAAAACACACTGAGAATCCGCTAATGTCGATTCGAAGCGCCGCCCCTGCCCACCGCCTCACCCGGCGTCCAGGTCCAGGATATGCCGGGGGCCGAAGGTGACCACGTCGCCGTAGGAAAGGCCGTGGCGCTCCGTGTAAAGCAGGTCGTTGTCGATCCGGCCGCGGTAGAGCGGCGCGCCCTCGATCTCCGCCACCGCGGTGACGAGGGTCCAGAAGCGCTCCGCGTCCACGTCCTCCACGGCCTCCGGCGCCGGATCGAACTCGGCGCAGATCTTCGCGAAAGAACCCGGGCGCAGGCGCGCCAGCGAGCGCGGGTCGGGCAGGTGGAAGGTGTCGGGATAGGCCCGGTGGCGCTCCCAGGCATCGAGCAGGCGATAGAGGGGCGCTGTTTCGCGCACGCCCCTAGTCCCCTCCGAAATCGAACAAATGTTTGCTTTGCATGGGCTCGTTCCGTTTTTTTCGGGCCGGCGCCGCCCGTCACCCCTCCCGGGCGCGCTCGCGCAGGACGAACTTCTGGATCTTGCCGGTCGAGGTCTTGGGGATGGGGCCGAAGACGACGAGGCGCGGGCACTTGTAGTGGGCCAGGTTGTCGCGGCAGAACGCGATGATCTCATCGGCCGTCACCTCGGCGCCGGGCTTCGGTTCGATGTAGGCGCAGGGGGTCTCGCCCCACTTCTCGTCCGGCTTGGCGACCACGGCGGCGGCGGCCACGGCCGGATGTTTATAAAGCGTGTCCTCGACCTCGATCGAGGAGATGTTCTCGCCGCCCGAGATGATGACGTCCTTGGAGCGGTCGCGGATCTGGATGTAGCCGTCCTCGTGGCAGACCCCCAGGTCGCCCGAGTGGAACCAGCCGCCCTCGAAGGCTTCGCGACTGGCCGCCGGGTTCTTCAGGTAGCCCTTCATGACGATGTTGCCGCGCAGGAAGATCTCGCCCAGGGTCTCGCCGTCGCGCGGCACCGGCTCGAGGGTCTCGGCGTCGGCCACCATGACGCCTTCGAGCACCGGATAGGTGACGCCCTGGCGCGACTTCATGGCCGCCTGCTCCTCGATCGGCAGGTCGTCCCACTCGCGGTGCCAGGCGCAGACCACCGCGGGGCCGTAGCTCTCGGTCAGGCCGTAGACGTGGGTCACCTCGATGCCCTTCCCGGCCATGGCGGCGAGCACGCTGGCCGGCGGCGGCGCGGCGGCGGTCATCATGTTGACCTTCTGGGTGAACGCGCGCTGCTCCTCGGCGCCGGCGCCCAAGATCATCTGCATCACGATCGGCGCGCCGCACAGATGGGTCACGCCGTCCTCGGCGAAGGCCTGGTAGATCGTCGCGGCCTCGACCCGGCGCAGGCAGACGTTGGTGCCGGCCATGGCGGCGACACGTTGGTGCCGGCCATGGCGGCGACGGTCCAGGGGAAGCACCAGCCGTTGCAGTGGAACATCGGCAGGGTCCAGAGGTAGACCGGGTGCGGCCCCATGCCCCAGGTCAGCACGTTGCCGATGGCGTTCAGGTAGGCGCCGCGGTGGTGGTAGACGACGCCCTTGGGGTTGCCGGTGGTGCCCGAGGTGTAGTTGAGCGAGATCGCCCGCCACTCGTCGTCGGGCAGGGACCAGGGGTTTTCCGGGTCGCCCCCCTCCAGGAAGGCCTCGTAGTCGGTCTCGCCCAGACGCTCGCCGCCGGGGCCTTGGGGATCGACGATGTCGATCACGGGGATCTTGCGGCCGAGCTCGGCCAGCGCCGGCTTGATGATCGGCGCGTACTCCGTGTCGGTGATCAGCAGTTTGGCCTCGGCATGCTCCAGGATGAAGGCGATGGCGGCGGCGTCGAGGCGCGTGTTGAGCGCGTTCAGCACCGCGCCCAGCACCGGCACGCCGAAGTGCGCTTCGAAGAGCGGCGGCGTGTTGGGCGCCATCACGGCCACCGTGTCACCCGGGCCGATGCCGCGTTTCGAGAGCGCCGAGGCCAGGCGCCGGCAGCGCGCGTAGGTCTCGGCCCAGCTGCGGCGCTCCGGCCCGTGCACGACGGCGGTGTGCTCCGGGTGGACCGTGGCGGCGCGCGGCAGGAAGCTCAAGGGCGAGAGCGGCGTGTAGTTGGCCGGGTTTCGGTCCAGGCCGCTCTCGTAGGGATTTCCGGACACGGCGCTTCCTCCCGTCCCTGTTCGTCTCTGTTATTTCTTAGGCGCCATTCTAGCGAGCCCGCGCGCCGCGAAAAGGGCCTAGCGCAGGACGGACTTAGCCCCCTGTTAACGAATGTTAACCAAGCCGGGGCGAAGAAGTTGCCGGAGATTCATTGTTTCGCGATGTTTTGGTGATATTGCCTCTCTTCTTGAAGGGAGATCTTGATCATGTCGGATCACCGGATTAAGCACAGGGCCCTCTACGGCCTGTTGGTCGCGGCCCAGATACCCTGCTTGGCGCTGGCGCTGTTCGCGGCCGTCCTCGTGGCGCATCGCGCGGGCATCGTCGAGGGGCTCGGTCCTTGGGACGCGACGCCGCTGCTGCTGGCGGTCGGCGGGACGGTCTATCTGGTCACGCTGGTCGTTAGCCTGCTCGGAACCCTGCTCATCGGCCTGCCGCTCGGCGCCTTGGCGCGGAAGCTCGGCTGGCGGACCTGGCGGACCTGGCGGGGCCTGGCCCTGCGCGGGATCGCGGTCGGGCAGGTGGCCGCCCCGGCCGTGGTCTTCACCGTTGCGGCCCTCGGCGGCGGGCCTGTGGACGGTAGGGCCGTGCTCGAGACCTTCTCCGCGCAGACGATGATCGCCGGTGCCTTGCTCGGCACCTTGGGCGCGCTCACCTACTGGAGCATGGTCCATCGGCGTAAGGTGCGTTTCGGCTCGGCGCTCCTGAGCGACACCGCCTAGCCGATCTCGTCCGGCCAAGCGACCGCCGCCCGGACAGGCCCCGGTCCGGATACCGGCCGCGCCCGCGCGCCGGACGCGTCCGCGCGCCGACCCCTCAGCTACGCACTGGTCCCGGGGCCGATAGGCAGCCAAATGCGCACGACCGGATGGCCTCGACGGCACGCACTGTCCGTGCCCCGCCTCTGTAAAGCCTTTACACAATGAGGGCGCTTTCCTGCGGGCGGAATTGCAAGGCGGGCGAATTTCCCGCATGCTTGACCGCCCGAGCGGAGACGATTGGCTCGAGAGTTACGGAAGGGGGAAGACGATGGGGCGTTTCGACGAGGTCTACCGGCGCTCGCTCGAGGACCCGGAGGGGTTCTGGGCCGAGGCGGCCGGGGCGATCCACTGGGAGAAGACCTGGGACAAGGTCCTCGACGACTCCAAACAGCCGTTCTATCGCTGGTTTGCCGGCGGCGTACTCAACACCTGCTACAACGCGCTCGACCGCCACGTCGAGAACGGCCGGGGCGACCAGGCGGCGCTGATCTACGACTCGCCGGTCACCGACACGCTCAGGGTCTACTCCTATGGCGAGCTGAGGGACGAGGTCGCGGCCTTCGCCGGCGCGCTGGTGGCCCGGGGCATCGGCAAGGGCGACCGGGTCATCGTCTACATGCCCATGGTGCCCGAGGCGGCGATCGCCATGCTGGCCTGCGCGCGGATCGGTGCGATCCACTCCGTCGTGTTCGGCGGCTTCGCGGCCAACGAGCTGGCGACCAGGATCGACGACGCCCAGCCCAAGGCCATCGTCTCGGCCTCCTGCGGCATCGAGCCGGGCCGGGTGGTCGCCTACAAGCCGCTCCTGGACGCGGCGATCGAGCTGGCCGGGCACAAGCCCGCCACCTGCATCATCCTCCAGCGCTCCATGGAGTCGGCCGGGTTGATCGCCGGGCGCGACCTCGAGTGGGGCGATGCGGTCGGGCAGGGGAAGCCGGCCGACTGCGTGCCGGTCGCCGCCACCGACCCGCTCTACATCCTCTACACCTCGGGCACCACGGGCCAGCCCAAGGGCATCGTGCGCGACAACGGCGGCCACGCCGTGGCGCTAAACTGGACCATGAAGAACCTCTACGACGTGGAGCCGGGCGAGGTCTACTGGGCGGCCTCGGACGTCGGCTGGGTGGTCGGCCACTCCTACATCGTCTATGCGCCGCTGCTGCACGGCAACACCACGGTGCTCTACGAGGGCAAGCCGGTCGGCACGCCCGACCCGGGCGCCTTCTGGCGCGTCATCTCGCAGCACAAGGTCGCGACCATGTTCACCGCGCCCACCGCGTTCCGGGCGATCAAGCAGCAGGATCCCGAGGGCGACCATATCGGAAAATACGACCTCGAGAACTTCCGCACCCTGTTTCTGGCCGGCGAGCGCTGCGACCCGGATACGCTGCACTGGGCCGAGGACAAGCTGCGGGTACCGGTCATCGACCACTGGTGGCAGACCGAGACCGGCTGGGCGATCGCGGCCAACTGCCTGGGCATCGAGCACCTGCCCGTCGTACCCGGCTCGCCGACCCGCGCGATGCCGGGCTGGGACCTGCGCGTGCTGGACGGCGAGGGCCAGGAGGTCGGCCCCGGCACGATCGGCGCGATCGTCGGCAAGCTGCCCATGCCGCCGGGCTGCGCGCCCACCCTATGGAACGCGGACGCGCGCTTCAAGCAGGCCTACCTCTCGACCTTCCCGGGCCACTACGAGACGGGCGACGCCGGCTACATCGACGACAAGGGCTACGTCTTCGTCATGGCGCGCACCGACGACATCATCAACGTGGCCGGCCACCGGCTCTCGACCGGCGGCATGGAGGAGGTGCTGGCCGCTCATCCGGACGTTGCCGAATGCGCTGTCATCGGCGTCGCCGATCAGCTCAAGGGGCAGTTGCCGGTCGGCTTCATGGTTCTCAAGGCGGGCGTCGAGCGGGCGGACGGCGAGATCGTCAAGGAGGTCGTTCAGATGGTGCGCGATCAGATCGGCCCGGTCGCCGCCTTCAAGACCGCCGCGGTGGTCCAGCGCCTGCCCAAGACCCGTTCGGGCAAGATCCTGCGCGGCACCATGCGGGCGATCGCCGACGGCGAGGCCTACAAGGTCCCGGCGACCATCGACGACCCGGCGATCCTCGACGAGATCACCGTGTCGCTGAAGGACGTCGGCTACGCGAAGGAGGGCTGAGCGGGGCTGGCCTCAGTCGCGCTGGGGCCCGCGCCGCGGCGTCCAGTCGGCCGGGGTGTCGTGGTCGGGGTGCTGATAGCTGTCGAGCTTCGCCAGCTGGTCCTGCGGTGTGCTCGCCGCCGTCGTCTCGGCCGGCAAGGCGGCCAGGCGATCGAGCCAGGCAAGCCGGCTCTCGACGCCGTAGTGGGCCGTCGGCGGCGCATCCTGCGGCCGGTCGAGACTGCCGACCGTCACGTCGATCCACTCGCTGCCGGCGTAGCGGAAGGTGAGCGGCGTGCCGCAGTTCGGACAATAATCGCGCAGCGCGATCGAAGAGCTTTCGAAGGTGTCCGGGCTTCCCCGCGTCCAGGCGAAGTCCGCGGTGCGCACCGGCGCCAGGGCGGCGAAGGGGCCGCCGACCGCCTTCTGGCACATGCGGCAATGGCACAGGTGCGTTCCCTCGGGCCGCGCATACAAGGCGTAGCGCAGTGCCCCGCATTGGCAGCCGCCGGTGAGCACGGCCTCTCTTGTGCGATCTGTCACCCCGCTTACCCTTCAGTTTGAGAAAGCAGCAGACTACAGCACGAAGGCGATTCTGTCCCGTCGCACTCCGGCAGGTTTGGTGCTTCAGAAGTTGTAGGAGAAGCCGAGGATGCCCAGGGCGCCGCTGGACGCGTTGCCTTCGCGGTCTTCCAGCGAGCTGTGCAGGATGTTGACGCTGGCGACGATGCCCGGGCCGACAGAATAGGACAGGCCGGCCTGAACGGTCTGCAATTCGTCGTCTCCCAGAGCACTGGGGCGACTGGTGTCGACAAAGGCGCTCCTCAGATAGTCCACGCCGATGGTCCAGGGCCCGGTCGCGTAGCTCACGCCGGCATCCCAGGACTGGACGCTGACCGGCCCCTCGCCCACCTCCCTGGTGTAGAAGCCGCCCAACCTCAGGCCCGAGAAGCCGATGCTCGTCCCGACGCTGTAGCGTTGGAGATCCTCGTCCGTGCCCGGCAGGGCTTCGCCGAGGCTGGGGACTACCGGGGCCGAGGCGCTCTCAAAGCCGCCGGACAGCGTCACGTCGATTCCCTCGATGGATTCGAGGTAGGTGACGCCGAGCGCGAAGTCGCTGCGTGGGACAGGATCCTGCCTGGCCTGCGCTCGCAGGGTCGCGCTTTCCACGGCGCCGGGTCCGGCCGAGGTAAGGGTGGCGCCGAACTGCAGGCCGCTGAAGCGCGGCGTGAAGTAACTGACGGCATTATCCTCGGCGGTGCTGTAGACGTCGGTGGGCAGTTGCGGGCTCCGCAAAGCCGGACTGGCGCTTGTCGCCCCTTCCGGCAACAGAAAATCGTTGACCTGGCTCGCGCCGAAAGGCAGGCGGACGGCCGACGGGGCGAACCGTTCGGAGTAGATCGCGCTGCTCTCCTGACCGAGCTCGATCCGACCGAAATCCTGCGTGGTGATGGCGGAACTTTCGACAAGGTCACTCGAACCGGAGGCGTGGCTCATGAAGCCGCCCAGTTGGAGCTCCGCGCCGTCACCCGCCTTAGCGGGAAAACACGCCAGCACGCCGACCATCATCAGGGCCGCCGCGGCAGTAAGGTGATGGGTTCGTCTCCTTCCTGCAAACCCGGACATGTTTCCGCTCGCTCCAAGGTCCAGCGCGCCGATAGACGTCAGCCGCCAGTTCGGCGTCGCTTAAGAAAAAATGGCTCTCGGCACCTTCGAATTCAACCGGTCGAACGCATTGACACAGACATAATAGCCGGGACACATCCTGTGCACAAATAATAGATGGTTGTTCCTAGTTGGCACCGGGCGACCCACCGGCGGTTCGGCAGGCGGGCCGCCGCCCGGGTCGTCGCGGAGCGGTCGAATCGCGGACTCCCTCTCTGACACTACGCCGGTGGTCCGGATGCCTGCGGGCTAAGCGCGATTTGCTTCTTGTCTCGTCAGGCTTCGCCTGCGGCGACCACGCAACTCCTGCCCCGAACCTCGTTCGACCAGTGACGATCGCCAAGCTTCACGCCGTTGTTATGGAGCGTCTACAGGACCTGGACTATGCCGTTCCAGGGAAACGATCGCGCTTGGCGCAACCTCAGGCCGCCGTTCACGCTCTCGGCTTGAACCTTGCCGAAGGCCGTGGCAGCTTGGCCCGCGATGGAGCCAGGGGGAGGGCGTCTTGGCATGCGCTTGAAGGACAAAGTTGCTGTCGTCACCGGCGGGGCCAAGGGAATCGGTCTGGCTTGCGCCAAGGCGCTCGCGGCCGAGGGCGCAAAGGTCGTGCTGGCCGACGTGGAGGTGGCCGCCGGCGAAGAGGCGGCCGAGGATATCCAGGCTGGCGGGGCCGAGGCCCTATTCGTGGCTTGCGACGTCGGCGACAAGGCCCAGGTGGACGCCCTGATCGGCTCGGCCGTGGCCGCCTACGGCCGGCTGGACTGCGCCGTCGCCAACGCCGGAATCGTCTACGCCTGTGATTTCCTGGATCTCGCCGAGGAGGACTTCGACCGCGTCCTGCGGATCAACCTCAAGGGCGTTTTCCTGACCGGCCAGGCCGCGGCCCGCCGGATGGTGGCGCAAGGCACGGGCGGCACGGTGATCAACATGTCCTCGGTCAATGCCGTGATGGCGATTCCCTCGATCACGCCCTACGTCGTCGCCAAGGGCGGGGTCAATCAGCTGACCAAGGTGATGGCCCTTGCGCTGGCCGACAAGGGTATCCGGGTGAACGCCATCGGCCCCGGTTCGATCATGACCGAGGTCTTCAAGCAGGTTGTCACCGACAAGGCGGCCATGACCGGTATCCTGTCGCGCACGCCGCTCGGGCGCGTCGGCGAACCGGAGGAGGTCGCCAAGGTCGCGGTTTTTCTGGCCTCGGAGGACTCGAGCTACATCACCGGCCAGACGATATACCCCGACGGCGGTCGCCTGGCGCTCAACTACACGGTGCCGGTGAAGGAATAATCGGGGCTCAGTTGCCGGGCCTCAATCGAAGGTGCCGAGGGAGATCTCGGCCTTTTCGTCGAACTCGACCGGCTCCGGCAGGGGTTTGCCGGCCCGCTCGGCGGCCTTGCGCGCTCGCTCGACGACCGCGTTCAGGTCGCTCTGGCTGCACAGGCCGAGCAGCACCGGGTCGCGCGGCCGGATGTTCGGGGAATTCCAGTGGGTGCGGTCTTTGACCGCCAGGATCGTGGTCTTGGTCGTGCCGATCAGCTTGGCGATTTGTGAATCTCTGAGTTCCGGATGGTGACGCAGCAGCCAGGCGATGCCATCGGGCTTGTCCTGGCGCTTGGCGACCGGCGTGTAACGCGGCCCCTTGGTGCGCTTGGACGGCTGCGGCAGGTCCTGCTTGGCCGGAGTCAGCACTGCCGCCGGGTCGGTCTGGCAGCGGTCGAGCTCTTCCCGGGTCAACTGGCCGTTGGCGATCGGGTCCATGCCCTGGATGCCCACAGCCACCTCGTCGTCGGCGATGCCCTGCACCTCGAGCGTGTGCAGCTCGCAGAACGCAGCGATCTGCTCGAAGGTGAGGGACGTGTTCTCGACCAGCCAGACGGCGGTCGCTTTCGGCATAAGCGGCTGTGTCATGGGTCCTCTCCGTACCTGCGCCGGCTTCGGCCGGCCGCCGTCGCGCCTTGGCGTCTGGACGGCGTCTCTCTTGTTGGAAATATCTAATCTATCGAAGTATATGCGCCTACCGGCCCGAAATTGAAAGGCTCGATCCACTAATTCGTCAATACAATCTTGCCGATATGAGCACTCGATTCCATCAGGCCATGGGCCGCGGCGGCCTCGGCCAGAGGAAATCGCTCGGCGATCACCGGTTTGACCTCGCCTTTTTCGATCAGCGGCCAGACCTTCCGCCTCAGGTTGTCGGCGATCGCGGCCTTGAACTCGGGCGAACGGGCGCGCAGGGTCGAGCCGGTGAGGGTCAGGCGTTTGAGCATCATCGGCAGCAGGTTGACCTCGACCTTGGATCCGCCCAGGAAGGCGATGTAGACGAGGCGGCCGTCCGGCGCCAGAGCCTCGATGTTGCGCTGGACATAGTCGCCGCCGACCATGTCGAGGATCAGGTCGAGGCCCTTGCCGCCGGTCGCCTCCTTGGCCACCGCGACGAAATCCTCCTCCCGGTAGTTGATCGCCCGTTCGGCGCCCAGGGCCTCGCAGGCCGCGCACTTCTCGGCCGAGCCGGCGGTGGAGAAGACCCGCGCGCCGAAGGCCCTGGCGAGCTGGATTGCCGTCGTGCCGATGCCGGACGAACCGCCGTGAACCAGGAAGGACTCGCCCGCCGTCAGAGCACCGCGGTCGAACACGTTGCTCCACACCGTGAAGAAGGTCTCCGGCATGGCGGCCGCCTCGGCGAGGCCGAGGCCCTCGGGCACGGGCAGGCACTGGACCGCCGGCACCGCGCAGTACTCGGCATAGCCGCCGCCGGTGACCAGCGCGCTCACCTCGTCGCCCGGCATCCAGCCGTCGACGCCCTCGCCCAGGGCCACGATGGTGCCGGCGATCTCCAGGCCGGGGATGTCCGAGGCGCCCGGCGGCGGCGGATAGCCGCCCAGGCGTTGCAGCACGTCCGGCCGGTTGACGCCCGCGGCGGCGACCTTGACCAGCACTTCGCCGGGACCCGGGTCCGGGCGTGGCCGGCTCGTGGGGACCAGCACCTCCGGGCCGCCGGGCTCGCGGATCTCGATCGCTGTCATGGTGGCGGGAAGCGGCTCGCTCATCGGCGTCTCCGGTCGGCTGAAACAGGTCGGCATGGCCTAGCGGGCCTGTTGTCTAGTATGATTGCCCGTACCTGGCAAGACACCGATGCGGGAGGCAACGGCCATGGAACTCGAGGACCTGGAACCCCGGAAGAAGGCCCCGAAAGTCAAGGACCTGGAGGTCATGGGCGTCGAGGAGTTGGAGGAGTATCTCGCCGAGCTCGAAACCGAGGCGGCGAGGGTCAAGGAGAAGATCGCCGCCAAGAAGGCCTATCTTTCGGGCGCGGCGGGCCTGTTCAAGACTTGAGGCCGCCGCCGGCGGCGCGAGCGAACGAACAGCAGCCAGCCGAGTGGCCCGAGAAATAGCACCATGACCAGCCAGCCGACGCGAGGGCCAAACGGGCACCGCGCGCCGGGCGGCGGTGTCCACGGGCCACCGCTCGGCGACAGGACGACATGGGCCAGCGGCAGCACGAAGCCGCAGACCAGGACTAGCCAGGCGATCACCGTCGCGCTCATGACGCCAGTTTGGCCCAATCCGCGGCCAACCGCCATGCCTGGATAAGTCGCCCGCACATTTCCGCCGGTTCCGCGCCTCCAAGCCGCCGTCTTGGGCGGTCTCCTTGGCGGATCGGTAGCCGTGTTAAAGGCACGTTAACCATATCGGGGCAAATTGGCGCACCGGTCGGGCCGCATCCCGAACACTGCAAGTCTGCGCGCTCGGGTTACGCAGCGGCGGCCACCGCCCTTTGACGCACTCGATTAGGAGGCAGCAATGTTTTCCAAGGATTCCAAGACCAAGAGCGACACGGTGATCTCGGCGCCATCGTCGGGCGGCGCGTCGCAGCCGATCAGCGCGACCCCTTCGATCATCAGCGCCGACCTGCGGATTACCGGGAGCCTGCACAGCAACGGCGATATCCAGATCGATGGAAGGATCGATGGTAACGTCGACAGCAAATCGCTGACCATCGGCGAGAATGCGGAAGTCAACGGCACGGTCACTTGCGAACGGATCCGGGTCTGCGGCAAGGTCAGCGGCGAAATTAGGGCCACCTCGATCGTGCTCGCCAGGAGCGCCAGGGTCACCGCCGACATCGCCCACAAGAGTCTGGAAATCGAGTCTGGCGCGCGCTTGGAAGGCGGCGTTCGCCATCTCGAGAGCGGACCCGCCAAGGACGCCGAGAAGACCAAGCCGCTTGCCGCGGAGACGCCCAAGATCGCCAAGATCTCCGACGCGGCCCCAAGCGCCTCGGCCAGCCAGTCCGGCGGCGGCAGCGCGGCCGCCCTCTGACCGGTCGCCCCCAGCGGCAATCCCCGTCGGGGTCGAAGGTCCGTGAAGTCCGCTGCCTCGAGGCCCGGGTCTGCGCCGAAATCAGGACGCCGGGCCCGGGCGCACGGGGACCGCGACGGGCGTTGTGCCGACCTGCCCCGGAGGACCGGTGACGCGTGGCCGGGCGGGCGAGAATTCTTGCCCTGATTTTAACAATTTCTTAGCTCCTCCTACCTATACTGGACCGTGATGGTTAGGCCCTTATCAGGGTTTCTAGTCATCGGTCGGATCTTGTATCCGTTCCTTGTAACGCCTCCCTGTTAACTCGCCGCCGGGTTGTCCGGCGGCTTTTTCTTTTCGCCAAACCGGTGTTTCAGTTGCGATTTTAACGATTCATCGCTTGACCCGGCCCCGCCATCTTTCTAGGCTGCGGCCACGGCAAGTTGACAGGGTGAGGCATCAAGAAACGGAGGGCCGCGGTCCAGACGGCTGGATCGGAAGGCCCTCCAGTTCCTTTTGGGGCTCCGCATCTCGCCCGGCGAATCATTCCAACGGACTTTATGGCGGCCGGCCGGTACAGGCCGGGCAATTTCGGCGTTTTAGCCGGCGCGATTTTCTGTATGGTGGGGCCGGCCTCACCGGTCAGGAAAGGCGGCGCCATGGCTGATCCCAAGTTCCTCAAGTTCGACACCCTTTCGCTGCACGCGGGCCAGCGGCCGGACCCGGCGACCGGGGCGCGGGCGGTGCCGATCTATCAGACGACGTCCTACGTGTTCCGCGACACCGAGCACGCCGCCGCGCTGTTCAACCTCGAGCGCGCGGGGCATATCTACAGCCGGATCTCGAACCCGACCGTGGCGGTGCTGGAGGAGCGTGTCGCGGCCCTGGAGATGGGTGTGGGCGCGGTCGCTGCGGCCTCGGGCCACGCGGCCATGCATCTGGGCATCGTCACGCTGATGGAGCAGGGCGCGCACATCGTCGCCTCCGCCTCGCTCTACGGCGGCTCGGTCAACCTCCTCACCCACACGTTGCCGCGCTTCGGCATTACCACGACCTTCGTCAAGCCGCGCGACCTGGACGGCTTCCGCAAGGCGATCCGGCCCGAGACCCGGCTGATCCACGCCGAGATCCTCGGCAACCCGGGCCTCGAGGTGCTCGACGTCCCGGCGCTGGCCGAGATCGCGCACGCGGCCGGCCTGCCGCTGATGGTCGATTCGACCTTCGCCACGCCTTTCCTCTGCCGGCCGGTCGAGCTGGGCGCCGACATCGTGATCCACTCGGCGACCAAGTGGCTGGGCGGCCACGGCATCGCGCTGGGCGGGGTGATGGTCGACGGCGGGCGCTTCGACTGGGAGGCCTCCGGCAAGTTCCCGACCCTGACCGAACCCTACGCCGGCTATCACGGCATCGACTTCGCCGAGGAGTTCGGTCCCCAGGCGCTGGTCATGCGTGCCCGGTCCGAGGGCTTGCGCGACTTCGGCGCGGCCATGAGCCCGGCCAACGCCTTCCACATCCTCCAGGGCATCGAGACCTTGCCGCTCAGGATGGCGCGCCACATGGCCAACACGGCCAGGATCCTCGAATTCCTGGGGGGCCACGAGGCGGTCGCCTGGGTGCTGCACCCGGACCTGCCGAGCCACCCGGACCACGCGTTGGCCAAGCGCCTGCTGCCCAAGGGCGCGGGCTCGATCGTCAGCTTCGGCCTCGAGGGTGGGCGCGCTGCCGGCGCCCGCTTCATCGAGGCCTGCCGGCTCGCCTCGCACCTGGCCAACGTCGGCGACGCCAAGACCCTGGTGCTGCACCCGGCCTCGACCACCCATCAGCAGATGACCGCCGCCCAGCTCGAGGAGGCGGGGGTCGGCGAGGACATGGTGCGCCTCTCGGTCGGGCTCGAGGACCCGTCCGATATCGTCGAGGATCTGCGCCAGGCGCTGCGCGCCTCGCAGCGGAGCTGAGCAGGCCACGATGGAGGTCACCGTCGATGGCCGGCGCGTCTTCGCCGCGACCGGCGGCCGGGACTTCGACCCGGCGCCGCCCGCGGTCGTCTTCATCCACGGCGCCGGCATGGACCACACGGTCTGGGCCCTGCAGACCCGCTTCTTCGCCTACCACGGCCGAGGCGTGCTGGCGGTCGACCTGCCGGGGCACGGCCGTTCGGAGGGGCCGGCGCTGGACTCCATCTCCGGTATCGCCGACTGGTTGACCCGGCTCACGGACGCGGCGGGCCTGCCTCGGGCGGCGCTCGCCGGCCATTCCATGGGCGCGCTGGCGGCGCTCGACTGCGCCGGGCGGCACCCGGAGCGGGTGCGCGCGCTCGCCCTGCTCGGCGCTGCGCCCAGGATGCCGGTGCATCCGGACCTGCTGGCCGCCGCCGAAGCCGACGACCACTTGGCCTTCGACCTGGTGACCGACTGGGCGCACGGCGACAGCGGGCATTTGGGCGGCGCGCGGGCGCCGGGCCTGTGGCTGATGGGCGGCGGCGAGCGCCTGCTGGAGCGTGCGGCGCCCGGCGTGCTCTACCGTGACCTGGCCGCCTGCAACGCCTACCAAGACGCGCCCGAGCGTGCCGCCGCCGTGACCTGTCCGACCCTCCTGGTGCTGGGCGCCGACGACCGCATGACCCCGCCCCGGGCCGGGCGCAAGCTGGCCGAAACGGTCCCCGGCGCCCGCGTCGAGCTGATCGCCGACAGCGGCCACATGTTGATGACCGAAAAGCCCGACCAGACCCTCGACGCGCTGAAGACGATCCTGTGAGATGACAGAGAAGACCACGGCGACCCGCGCCGACTACCGGCACTTCCTCGCCATCCCGACGCGCTGGATGGACAACGACATCTACGGCCACGTCAACAACGTGGTCTACTATTCCTATTTCGACACGGTGATCAACGAGTACCTGATCCGCGAAGGCGGGCTCGACATCCAGGACGGCGCGGTGGTCGGCGTCTGCGCCGAATCGCACTGCGAATTCCGCGACTCCTTCACCTTCCCGGAGACGGTCGAAGCGGGCCTCCGCGTCGGCCACCTGGGCCGGCGCTCCGTGCGCTACGAGATCGGCCTGTTCAAGCAGGGCGCCGAGGCGGCCGCCGCCGAGGGCCACTTCGTCCACGTCTTCGTCGAGCGCGCGGCCATGACCCCGGTCGCGATCCCGGAGGCGATCCACGCGGCGCTGGGGCGGTTGGTCCCGGCCTGAATCGAAACCGGCCGGGCGGGGAGGTCCCCACCCGGCCGGCCGTTCAAGGCATTCAGGAGCGTGCCTTAGAGAGCCGTCGCTTCGTTCAGGCGGCGGCGTTCTCGATCACCTTGGGCGCGCCCTTGGTCTCGATCGCGATGCTGCGCGGCTTCATGGCCTCGGGCACCTCGCGCTCGAGGTCGATCGACAGGATGCCGTTCTCGAGGCGCGCGCCGGTCACCTGGATGTGGTCGGCCAGGTCGAAGCGGCGCTCGAAGGCGCGCGTCGCGATGCCGCGGTGCAGATAGCGGACGCCCTTGTCGGCCTCGGGCTTCGCCTTGCCGGCCTTGATTACCAGGCTGTTCTCCTGGACCGTCACGTCCAGGTCCGCCTCGCCGAAGCCGGCGACGGCCATGGTGATGCGGTAGGTCTCCTCGCCGGTCTTCTCGATGTTGTAGGGCGGGTAGCCCAGAGTGGCCTCGTCGACGCGGCTGGCCGTGTCGAGCAGGCTGGCCAGACGGTCGAAACCGACGGTTGCGCGCATGAGCGGGGAAAGATCGTAGGTACGCATAGCCATATCCTCCTTCAGAGCAACATGGTTAATGTTTCGGGCCCACCACCATGGTCGGACCCTCTATGCCGGCCGCGCCTTTTCGGAACCCTGCTTCGAGGCGTTCCTGGGCGGCCGATTTCGATATAGGGATTCAGCGAGCCGGTTCAAGGGCTTCCGCGATCCGGTCCGGAAACGGGCTCGGCCGGCCAACCAATTGTTAATACGCCATTTTCTAGTATACCCTGGTTCGCCGGGCTGGAGCCCGGCCAGATCGGATCGAAGGGCGGCACAGTGAGCGATTCGGGCGAAAGTATCGCCTTCCTGGACGGCACCTACGAGGAGGCGCTCGAGCTGACCCGCGAGGCGCGGGACTATTTCGCCGCCCAGGAGCCGTCGGATTCCGGTAAGCTGGCGCCGACGGCGCGGCTGGTCACGAGCTGCGAATCCATGCGGCTGACCGCGCGCCTGACCCAGGTCATGGCCTGGCTGCTGGTCCAGAAGGCGGTGCATGCCGGCGAGATGTCCCGGCGGGAGGCGGTCGACGAGCGCTTCCGCCTCGGCGGCCAGAAGGTCTGCGCCAACGCCGACCCGGTCGCCGGCGACTATCTGCCGCCGCGCCTCGCCGAGCTGCTGGGCGAGAGCCACACGCTCTATACCCGGGTGGCCCGCCTCGACGCCATGCTCGGAGACGGCTGCCTACTCTAATCCGACCGTTCGGACGGCAAAAGGGCACCTGCCCAGGCAGATGCCCCCTCCTTAGGCCGCCCGGCCAGCCGACGCAGGCGCTATTCCTTGAGCCCCAGGCCCTGGAAGCGCTTCTTGAACTTGGCGAGCTGCCCGCCGGTGTCGATCAGGCGGTGCACGCCGGTCCAGGCCGGGTGGGTCTTGGGATCGATGTCGAGGCGCAGAGAGTCGCCCGCCTTGCCGTAGGTCGAGCGCGTCTTGAACTCGCTGCCGTCGGTCAGGATCACCGTGATCTCGTGGTAGTCCGGGTGGATGTCTTTCTTCATCGCTCTGCTCCTTGGGGCGGCGGGCTGTATAGCCGAGCCGCGCCCGTGAGGCAAGGGCTCGCTTCGGCTCTGCACGGGGGCGGGCAGAGGCGTGCGGGGACGGCAGGCGTGTTGTGGCGGCCCTTCCTTTGCGTTAGGCATAGCCGGTCCGCCAGCGCAGCGAAAGAATACCCAGCCATGGTCCCGAGACCGCACCTTCGGCCGTCTTTCTCCGGCCCCGGACGGCCGCCGACTGACGCGGGGAGACCTGGCTGATGCGCCGCGCCGCGGGCGACGGGCGCGGCGGGGCCGAGCGGCCGACCAGCCGCGACGTCGGCCAGCTCGCCTACCTCTGGCGCTTCGTCCGGCCCTACGGCTTGGTGGTCGCCGGCGCCCTGGCGGCGCTCGGCGTGGCGGCGGCGACCGTGCTCGCCATGGGCTTCGGGCTGCGCAAGCTGGTCGACGAGGGCTTCGCCGGCGGTGACGCGGTGCTGCTCGACCGCGCCGTGCTCGTGCTGCTCGCCGTGGTCCTGCTGCTCGCCGCGGCCAGCTACGCCCGCTTCTACCTGGTCTCGTGGATCGGCGAGCGGGTCGTGGCCGACGTCCGCAAGGCCGTCTTCGACCACGTCATCACCCTCTCGCCGGCCTACTACGAGGTGACCCGAACCGGCGAGATCCTGTCGCGCCTGACCACGGACACCACGCTGCTGCAGATGGTGGTCGGCTCCTCGGCCTCGATCGCGCTCAGGAACCTGCTGATGCTGCTCGGCGGCTCGGTCCTGCTGGTCGTCACCAGCCCGAAGCTGACCGGCCTGGTGTTCCTCGTCGTGCCGGTCGTGCTCTTGCCGATCCTGATCTACGGCCGGCGCGTGCGGCGGCTCAGCCGGGCCAGCCAGGACCGGGTCGCCGACCTCGGCGCCTACGTCGACGAGACCCTGGTCTCGATCCGCACGGTGCAGGCCTTCGGCCACGAGGCGATCGACCGCGCGCGCTTTGGCCGGCGCGCCGAGGATGCGTTTGCGACCGCGGTCGAGCGGGTTCGGGCCCGGGCGATGCTGACCGCTCTCGTGATCCTGCTGGTCTTCGGCGCGATCAGCCTGGTCTTGTGGATCGGCGGCCTGGACGTGCTCGAGGGCCGGATCAGCGCGGGCGAGCTCTCTGCCTTCGTGTTCTACGCGGTCGTAGTGGCCGGCGCGGTCGGCGCGATCAGCGAGGTGATCGGCGACCTGCAGCGCGCCGCCGGCGCCACCGAGCGGTTGATCGAGTTGCTGGGCGCCGAGCCCGAGATCGCCGCCCCGCCCGAGCCGATGCCCCTGCCCGAACCGCCCAAGGGCGGCCTGGCCTTCGAGAACGTCGTGTTCCACTACCCGGCGCGGCCCGACCGCTCGGCGCTCGAGGGCTTCGACCTCGCGGTGGCGCCCGGCGAGACGCTCGCTCTGGTCGGCCCGTCCGGCGCCGGCAAGACCACGGTGTTCCAGCTCCTGCTGCGCTTCTACGACCCGCAGGGGGGCGGCATTGCGCTGGACGGCGTCGACCTGCGCCGGGTCGACCCGGCGGCGGCCCGCGCGCGCATCGGCCTGGTGCCGCAGGAACCGGTGATCTTCTCGGCCGATGCCTGGGAGAACATCCGCTACGGCCGGCCGGAGGCCACGGACAAGGAGGTGCGCGAGGCGGCCGAGGCGGCCTCGGCCCTGGAGTTCCTCGAGCAGCTGCCCGAGGGCCTGGGCACCTTCCTGGGCGAGCGCGGGGTGCGCCTGTCGGGCGGCCAGCGTCAGCGCCTGGCGATCGCCCGGGCGATCCTGCGCAACCCGGCCGTCCTGCTGCTCGACGAGGCGACCAGCGCGCTCGACGCCGAGAGCGAGCGCGCGGTGCAGGAGGCGCTCGACCGCCTGATGCGGGGCCGCACCACATTGGTCATCGCCCACCGCCTGGCCACCGTGCTCAAGGCCGACCGCATCGCGGTCCTGGACCACGGCCGCATCGTCGCCAGCGGCAGCCACGCGGAGCTCAGCCGCGCCGGCGGCCTCTACGCCCGCCTTGCCGCGTTGCAGTTCGACCAGGCCCGCGACCTGGCGGCGGAGGCCGGGCCGGACGACGAGGCGCGGGACTTGGCGGCGGGGTGACGGACAAGGGTTCAACACAAAGACACAGAGTCACAGAGTCACAGAGGAACCAACTTTAGAACCACCAAATCACAAAGACACATAGAGGTGTCTCAGCGCGCCTGCCTGCGCGAAGCCGGAGCTCCCGCCTTCGCGAAGCCCGCTTCGGCGGGCGAAGGGAGGTCGCTACGGCGAAGGCAGGCGGAGCGCGCAAACTAAAGGGCCCCGATGTTCTTCTTCCGTGCCTTTGTGCCTTGGTGGTGAACCCTGTTTCTCTATGTCTCCGTTGTGATCTTCGTTTCGCCTCTCGAAGCACCGCCGCGCGACTTCCGTATTAACCCTTCGCGAGGGCAGGCTGCGCTATGCTGCCGGGCGCGAGGTTTTGCGTGAGGAGCGCGAGGCGCCCGCGCCTATCGCTTGAGGCCGGCCGTGCTCTGGCTCTACTTCCTTCTCTGCCTGGCCTCCCACGGGCCGCTCGACGCGCTGACCAGCGGCGGCCTCGGCATCGCGTTCTTTTCGCCCTTCTCCGACGAGCGCTACTTCTTCGACGTCCGGCCGCTCCGGGTCTCGGCCATCGGGCTTTCGGACTTCCTCGCCAGCCGCTGGACCGCCGTGCTGGCCAGCGAGCTCAAATGGATCGGGCTGCCGGCCCTCGCGCTGGGCGCCGCCGGCGCTGTCGCGGGCTGGCTCGCGCGGCGCGCCGCCGGCCGCGCGCAAGGCGTCGTGCCCGAAGGGATCGGCAACCGGCAGTGAGGCGGGCCGGCCGTCCAGGGCCTTCGGTCGTGGCCGAAACGCGACCGGCCCTGCGAACCTGTCGCAAATAGGCAAGCCTTGCGCGGCTTCGGGCGATTTCGGGCGGTCCCGGAACCCATATGGTTGTTTGCTCGCACGCGCTGCGGGCGGCCGGCCCGGGGCGGGACCTCCGCAAGGGGCCGATCCAAGGAACGAAAACCCGGGGGGTCCGGGACATTCGCTGTTTCGATACCGGCCCTCCGGACAGAAAGCGGGAGGCTAGACGCGTGAGCGAAGCAACAGCCATCGAATACGAAGTCGGCCAGGACAACATCCGGATCCTCGGCCTCGACATCCACAACCCGGTCTTCCTGATCTCCGCCGTGGTCATCGTCGGTTTCGTCATCTTCGTCCTGATGTTCCAGGAAGGGGCCGCGGAGATGTTCGGCGCCCTGCGGCCCTGGCTCACCTCGACCTTCGACTGGGTCTTCATGATCGCCGGCAACATCTTCGTGCTGTTCTGCCTGTTCCTGGTCGTCTCGCCCTACGGCAAGATCCGCATCGGCGGGCCCGACGCCAAGCCCGACTACTCCTACGCCGGCTGGTTCGCCATGCTCTTCGCCGCCGGCATGGGCATCGGCCTGATGTTCTTCGGCGTGCTGGAGCCGGTCTACCACTTCCAGAACCCGCCGCTGGGCATGACCGGCCAGGATGCCGAGGCGGCGCGCGCGCTCGGCATGGCGGCGACCATCTTCCACTGGGGCCTGCATCCCTGGGCGATCTACGCGGTGGTCGCGCTTTCCCTGGCCTTCTTCTGCTACAACCACGGCCTGCCGCTCACGATACGCTCGGCCTTCTATCCGATCTTCGGCAAGGCCGTGTGGGGCTGGTTCGGCCACATCATCGATACCCTGGCCGTCTTCGCGACGCTGTTCGGCCTGGCGACCTCGCTCGGCCTGGGCGCGAAACAGGCCAGCGCCGGGCTGGACTACCTTTTCGGCATCCCCGCGACCGACGTCACCAAGGTCCTCCTGATCATCGGCATCACGGCGGTCGCCCTGGGCTCGGTCCTGATGGGCCTCGACAAGGGCGTCAAAAGGCTGAGCGAGATCAACATGGTCCTCGCTCTGCTGCTGCTGCTCTTCGTGCTCGTCATGGGCCCGACGCTCGATATCGTCCAGGGCTTTTTCGTTGGCGCCGCGGCCTATGCTGCGAACGTCGTGCCCTTGAGCAACTGGATCGGCCGCGAGGACAGCGACTTTCTGCACGGCTGGACGACCTTCTACTGGGCCTGGTGGATCTCCTGGTCGCCCTTCGTCGGCATGTTCATCGCCCGCGTCTCGCGCGGCCGCAGCATCCGGGAGTTCATCGTCTGCGTGCTGATCATCCCGACCCTGGTCTCGATCCTGTGGATGAACGCCTTCGGCGGCACCGCGATCACCCAGTTCGTGGCCGACGGCTACACCGGCGTGACCGAGACCATCGCGGCCTGGACCCCGGAGCTGTCGCTCTACAAGATGCTGGAGCCCCTGCCGA
>CAMYKD010000071.1 GCA_947258885.1 uncultured Kiloniellales bacterium
AGCCACTGCGGGGCGATCTCCTGTTCCAGGCGCTTGGCGATCGCGAGCGTGCAGTCCTCGTGGAAGGCGCCGTGGTTGCGGAACGCATTCAGATAGAGCTTGAGCGACTTGCTCTCGACCAATTGCTTGCCGGGGACGTAATCGATCACGAGGTGCGCGAAGTCCGGCTGCCCGGTCACGGGGCAGAGCGAGGTGAACTCCGGGCAGGTAAAGCGCACGAGATAAGCCGTGCCCGGGTGCGGGTTGGGCACGCTTTCCAAGACGGCTTCCTCCGGCGAGGCCGGCAGCTCCGCCTTGCCGCCCAATTGCGTCAGGCTTGAAACGTCGGATTTGGTCACGGCATCGCTCTCCATCGCCCGGGGCCGCGCGCCCCGCCCGGATTGTCCATCCCAAAGCCCGATTGGTCGAGTCTTAGCTTAGGACCGACTACACTCGTTGTCGTCCGACGAGAGCGCTTTCGACAGGCGCAACATCACGAAGGGAGGCCGAAGCCCATGATCGCACCGCTGTTCCACATGATCGCCGCCGCGCCGACACCGGTCGCGCCGTTCAGCCACGCGGTCGAGGCCGAGGGCTGGGTCTTCGTCACCGGCCAGATGCCGACCGAGGCCGAGGATGACGCCGCGCCCCTGCCCGAAGGGGTCGAGGCCCAGACCCGAAAGGTCATGGAGAACCTGCAACTCGTGCTTCGGGGCCTCGGGCTCGGCCTCGAGCACGTCGTCGTCGCGCGCGTCTTCCTGACCCGCTTCAAGGAGGACTACGCCGCCATGAACCGGACCTATGCGTCCTACTTCCCGCCCGAGCGCCTGCCCGCGCGCACCTGCGTCGGGGTCACGGGTCTCGCCCGCGACGCCCTGGTCGAGATCGACCTTGTCGCGCGCAGGCCGTGAGGGACGCGGCGATCAGTTCGTCTCCCCGTCGCGCTCGTCTAAAGAGATGATCTGATATCTCCGCCGGTCGAAGCCTTCCAGGAGGTATTCCTGGACCACGACGCTGAGGCCGGTTTCAAAACGTACCCGCGCCGAGTTGCAGACGTGCACCACGGCACCCCCGTCCAACTCGACCAGCGGGTCCGCCGGCCCGCAGGCCTCGGTCTGTCGCTCGGCGAAGCCGACGATCGTACCGGTCAGACGATCGCCTTCGGTCCAAGGATCCCGCTGATGGCGCAGCAACGGTGCGGCCAGGGTCGCCAGGATTCCCAACAGGATCATCAGCAGGAATGGACCGTAGAACACGACAACGTTTTGCCAGCCCTCGCGCCACTTGAAGGAGCTCAGCTTCGTGTAAAGCCTGCTCTTCTTTGCTTTACTCATGCTGGCCGCTTTCCCATAGTCGTCGCGCCGATCGGGCGATCGGTTATTCCCATAGTACGAAATTCTTCGACAAGTGCGACCTTGCTGACGGGTGACACAGAGGGGGCTCCGGGAGTAGCCTCGGGCGGTTAGAATGTCCGGCGACCCAGGAGATCGAGATCATGGCCGATGCCCCAACGCTCACCATCCGCCTCAACCCCGAGGACAACGTCGTGGTCGCGCGCGCGGCGATCCTGCCCGGCACGGAGCTGCCCGGCGAGAACGTCCTGGCCGGAGAGCCGGTCCCGGCGGGCCACAAAGTCGCGACCCGCGCGGTCGCCGCGGGCGAGCCCCTGCGCAAGTACGGCCAGATCATCGGCTTCGCCAAGGAGGACATCGCGCCCGGCCGCCACGTCCACACGCAGAACGTCGAGATGAAGGCCTTCGAGCGCGACACCGCCGCCTGCAGCGAGGCTAAACCGACGGACTATGTCGGCGAGTCCGGGCGCGCGACCTTCCAGGGCATCCGGCGGCCCGACGGCCGGGCGGCGACGCGCAACTATCTGGGGGTGCTGGCGTCGGTGAACTGCTCGGCCACCGCGGCGCGCTACATCGCCCGGGCCTTCGACCGCGAGGCGCTGGCGGACTATCCCAACGTCGACGGCGTGGTCGCCTGCGTGCACGGCACCGGCTGCGGCATGGCGGATACCGGCGAGGGCCATGCCAACCTGCAGCGCACGCTCTGGGGCTTCGCCCGGCACGCCAACTTCGGCGGCGTGCTGCTGGCCGGCCTCGGCTGCGAGGTCAACCAGATCGACTTCCTGCTCGAGGCCTACGGTATCGAGCGCGGCCCGCGCTTCCGGACCATGACGATCCAGGAGACCGGCGGCACCCGCAAGACGGTCGAGCGCGGCATCGCCATGCTGCGCGAGATGCTGCCCGAGGCGAACAAGGTGGAGCGGCAACCCGTTCCGGCCGCCGAACTCACCCTGGCGCTGCAGTGCGGCGGCTCGGACGGCTATTCCGGCATCACGGCGAACCCGGCCCTGGGCGCGGCGGTCGACCTGCTGGTGCGCCACGGCGGCACGGCGATCCTCTCGGAGACGCCGGAGATCTACGGTGCGGAGCACCTGCTGACCCGCCGCGCGGTCTCGCCCCAGGTGGCGGACCGGCTGGTGGAGCGGATCAGGTGGTGGGAGGACTACACCGCGCGCCACGGCGGCAAGATGGACAACAACCCGACGCCGGGCAACAAGGCGGGCGGCCTCACGACGATCCTGGAGAAGTCGCTGGGCGCCGCCGCCAAGGGCGGCACGACGAATCTCTGCGGCGTCTACCGCTATGCCGAGCCGGTCGATACGAACGGCTTCGTGTTCATGGACTCGCCGGGCTACGATCCCTGCTCGATCACCGGGCAGGTGGCCGCCGGCGCCAACCTCGTCTGTTTCACGACGGGCCGCGGCTCGGTCTACGGCTGCAAGCCCGCGCCCTCGCTCAAGCTGGCGACCAACACGCCCATGTACCGCCGCATGGAGGAGGACATGGACGTGAACTGCGGCGTGGTGCTGGACGAGGGCGTGGCGATCGAGGCGCTGGGCGCGCGGATCTTCGAACGCCTCCTCGAGGTCGCGTCGGGCAGCCCGACCAAGAGCGAGGCGCTCGGCCTCGGCGACGAGGAGTTCGTGCCCTGGCAGATCGGCGCGGTGATGTAGGCGGTTTACGCCAAGGCCACGAGCGGCGGCACCGCCAGCTCATCGGCTTGCCGGGCGAAGGCCTGCCAGGTCGGGCCGTCGAGCGGGATGCCCGACGCGCTGCGCGTCCGCTCCACGGCCCATTCGCGGTCGCCGGGGGCCATGACCTTGGCGCCGTCCCTGGCCGGCAGGGCGCGCAGCTGGGCGAGATAGTCGGCCATGCCCGCGGCGAAGGCGGCCTCGGGCCGGAAGACGCCCGGCTTGATCACGACGTAGAACTGGCCCAGGCCCCGTGGCGTCGAGAAGTCGGGACCGGCGAAACCGGGCATGGCGAAGCTGAAGGCCATGCCGGTCAGTGCCGCGCTCAGCACCTCGGCCAGCCCGGCCAGGGCCGCGCCCTTGTAGCCGTAGACCGCGCCGCCCAGGGGCAGCAGGCTGACGGCGTCCTCGGCGCTGGTGGTCGCCCCAGCCGCCGCGTCGACCACGACCTCCGGCGGCAGGTCGCGGCCGAGCGCGCGATACTGCAGCACTCGGTTCCAGGGGATCGCGCTGGTCGCCATGTCGATCAGGTAGGGCCGCTTGCCGGCGGCCGGCGCGGCGAAGCTGATCGGGTTGGTGCCGTAGAAGGGCTCGACGGCGTCGAAGGGCAGCACGATGTCGTCGGCGTTGCACACCGCGATGGCCAGGTAACCCTTTTCGGCGGCCTCCAGGGTATAGGCGCCGGCGGCGCCGAAGTGCGACGAGCGCCCGACCGCGACCGCCGCGATGCCGGCCTCTTCGGCCAGCTCGATGCCGTGGCCGATCGCCCGGTAGCCGGCCAGGTGGCCGAGGCCGTCGTCGGCGTCGAGGCCGCCCGCCCCGGGCGCCTGCCGCGTAAAGGTCATGTTCGGACTGCCGTTGATCCGCCCGCCCTTCAGCCCCTTGACGTAATGCGGCAGCAGCCGGACCCCGTGGCTGTCGACCCCGCGCAGCGAGGCGCCGACCAGCGCCCGCGTCACGGCCTCGGCCGAGGGCTCGTCGGCCCCGGCGGCCCGGGCAACGGCCTCCACGAAGCGGCTGAGCTCCCCCTGCGCGACGCGCGCGCCGTCCTCGCTCCGATCCCCGGTCAAGCCCTCCTCCTCTTGTCTGCGCCCGGCTGCAAGACTAGTGGGTCCATTTTCGTTGACAAGCCCTGGTAGCGGCCTCGAAACTTCACGCAGGTCCCGCCGGGGCGTAGTCGGGCGCTTCCCGCCCGGGCCGTGGGCCGGATAGAGTCGAAACAGGGAAGGACGAGCCATGACTGGAACAATGACGCGACGGGGCGCCTTGGCGCTCGCCGCGGTGATCGCGATGGGTCTGGGCGCCGGCGGCGCGCGCGCGGCGGAGACGCTCAAGTGGGCCCATGTCTACGAGACCAGCTCGCCGTATCACACCTGGGCCCTCTGGGCCGCGGACGAGATCGGCAAGCGCACCGACGGCCGCTACGCGGTCGAGGTCTTTCCGGCCTCCTCGCTCGGCAAGGAGGTGGACATCAACGAGGGCCTGACCCTCGGCACGGTCGACATCATCTACACCGGCCAGCTGTTCGCCGGGCGGTCCTACGGGCCGATCTCGATCGGCGGCTCGCCTTTCATGTTCCGCGACTTCGATCACTGGGCGAAGTTCCGCGACGGCGCGCTCTTCAAGGAGATGTCCGAGGGCTACAAGAAGGCGACCGGCCACCACGTCATCACCCTGACCTACTACGGCCAGCGCCACGTCACCTCCAACAAGGAGATCAAGACCCCGGACGACATGAAGAACCTGAAGATCCGGGTGCCCAACGCGCCGCTCTACAAGATGTTCCCGCAGGCCGTCGGCGCCAACCCGACGCCCATGGCCTTCGCCGAGGTCTATCTGGCCTTGCAGCAGGGCGTGGTCGATGCGCAGGAGAACCCCCTGCCGACGATCCAGTTCAAGAAGTTCTACGAGGTCCAGAAGTACATCACCCTGACCGGCCACATCACCGACGCGCTGATGACCATCGTCGGCGGGCCGACCTGGGACAAGTTCTCGGACCAGGACCGGGAGATCGTCGTCGGCGTGCTGCGCGAGGCGGCGGCCAACTGCACGGACGCGATCATCAAGGCCGAGAACGAGTTGGCCGACTGGTTCCGCGCCCAGGGCGTTACGGTCAACAAGGTCGACCGCGGCGCCTTCCGCGAGGCCGTGGTGCCGCTCCACAACGGGCCCGACGCCGAGTGGGACTTGGCGACCTACGAGAAGCTCCAGGCGATCAAGTAGCCCCAGGGCACGCCGCCGATGAGCGGGGAAAGCGACGGGGGCCGGCCGTCCGAGGCGACGCCGGCCCCCCTCGCCGACGAGAGCGACGAGACGGTCGACCTCGGCGACGTGGGCTGGGCCGACATCCCCGCGCTGGCCATCTTCTGGGTGCTGGCCGGGGTGGTCTTCCTACAGTTCTTCACGCGCTACGTCCTCAACGACTCGCTCGGCTGGACCGAGGAGATCGCGCGCTATCTGCTGATCGGCGTCGCCTTCGTCGGCGCGACCATCGCGGTGCGCAAGAACACCCACATCTACGTCGAGTTCTTCTACCGCTACCTGCCGGCGCGCGTCGGCCGGGGACTGTCCACCTTCGTCGACCTGGGACGGATCGCGTTCTTCGTGGCCGTCACCTACATCGCGGCCAAGCTGGCGCTGCGCACCAACCAGAAGATGGCCTCGATCGAGCTGTCCAAGAGCGTCGTCTACTGGGTGGTCTGCGCGGCCTTCGCCGCGATGACGGTCTATGCCGTGGGCGTCGCCTGGCGTCACTGGCGCCGGCATACGAGCGAGCTGACCGAGCCCGGCCCGCCGGCGATCATGGACTGAGGGAGGGGCGCTCCGGGCATGCTGCTGGTCCTGCTCTTCGTCCTGGTCTTCGCCATGCTGATCATGGGCTTTCCCGTGGCCGTCGCGCTCGGCGGCTCGTCGCTGATCTACGTCCTGCTGTCCGGCCAGGTGCCCGACCTGGTCGTGGTCCACCGCATGGTCAACGGCGTCGACAGCTTCCCGCTCCTGGCCGTGCCCTTCTTCATCCTGGCCGGCAACCTGATGAACACCGCCGGCATCACCAACCGCATCTTCGACTTCGCCAAGGCCTGCGTCGGCTGGCTGCGCGGCGGCCTGGGCCACGTCAACGTCGGCGCCAGCGTGATCTTCGCCGGCATGTCGGGGGCCGCGGTGGCCGATGCCGGCGGGCTCGGCACGATCGAGATCAAGGCCATGCGCGATGCCGGCTACGACCCGGACTTCTCGGTCGGGGTCACGGCGGCCTCCTCGACCATCGGGCCGATCATACCGCCCTCCCTGCCCATGGTGATCTATGGCGTCGTGGCCTCGGCCTCGATCGGCCAGCTTTTCGCGGCCGGCTTCGTCCCCGGCATGATGATGGCCGGCGCGCTGATGATCATGGTCGCCTGGTACGCAAGGCGGCGGAACTATCCGCGCGACGCGCGCTTTGCCTGGGCCGGTCTGGGCCGCGCCTTCCTGCGGGCCTTCCTGTCGCTGATGACTCCGGCCATCATCGTCGGCGGCATCCTGTTCGGCGTCTTCACGCCGACCGAGGCGGCCATCGCGGCTTCCGTCTATGCGCTGATCCTGGGCGTCGTCGTCTATCGCACGCTGACCTGGCGGCGCCTCGTCCGGGTCAGCTTCGACACCATCGAGACCACCTCGATCATCCTGCTGATCGTCGCCGGCGCCTCGATCTTCGCCTGGATCCTGACCAGCAATCGGGTGACCGAGCACTTCGCCACCCTGATCCTCCTGGTGACCGAGAACCCCTACCTGATCATGATCATGATCAACCTGATCCTGATCGTCGTCGGCTGCTTCATGGAGACGATTGCCGCGATCACCATCCTGGTGCCGGTCCTGCTGCCGGTCGTGGTCAAGCTGGGCATCGACCCGGTTCATTTCGGCGTGGTCATGGTGCTCAACCTGATGATCGGCCTGCTGACCCCGCCCGTCGGCATGGTGCTCTACGTGCTGTCGCGTGTTTCCGGCGTTCCCTTCGAGCACTGCGTGGCGGCGACGGCCCCCTTCCTGATCCCGCTCGTCACCGTCCTGGTGCTGGTCACCTTCGTGCCGGCCCTCTCCATGTGGCTGCCGACCCTGATCTACCGCTAGCCCGGCGCTCCGGCACGCGGCTTAGTCTGATTCGATACGGTGGAAGACCGCGCCGTAGTGGTAGGGCGGCAGCTCGACGAGGCGCTGCCATTCGAAGCCGGCCGGTTCGACGACGGCCCGGACCGCCTCCGGCGCCATGCGCATTTCCGTCTTCGGTCCGCGCGGCGCGCCCAGCACCACGGTTTTCTCGCGCGGCAGCGGGTGCCAGTTCACGATCGCGAAGGCGCCACCCGGCTTCAGCACCGCCGCCACGCCGCTCGACAGCCCGGTCTGGTCCGGCACGCCGTGGAAGGTGTTGGCGATCAGCACGAAGTCCGCTTTCTCCGGAATCAGCCCTGCCAAGTCCATCGCGTCGGCGCGGATCCATTGCCGTACCGCGACGCCGGCGCGCCCGACCGCGGCGCGGGCCTTGTCCAGCATGGCCGGGTCCAGGTCGACGCCGTAGACGCGGCCCCCGACCAACCGGGCCAGCGGTGCCGTGAAGTGGCCGTCGCCGCAACACAAGTCGACCACGGTCATCTGCGGTTCGATCCCGAGCGCCCGCAACGCGCCCTCGGGATCCGGCCACAGGGCCGACCACCAGTCGCTGTCCGGCATGGCGGTCGCGGGGAAGAAGTCTTCGGAGGGCATGTGTCGCCTCGCCAGATACGCTTGGCTTCCATGATAACCGAGTCCGGTGCCGGGCCGCTACGCGTTCCGCGAAGCCTGTCGGCGCTGCCGGGAACCGGCATCATTTTGCCCTTTGCATGGGCTCGTTTGCTCGTTTTCCGCAAATTCCCTATAGCGCCGGCAGGTCGCCCTCGGCCAGCCGGCGCTCGAAGGTGGCGGTGAACGCCTCCAGCGCGCCGGCCTCGATCGCCCGGCGCAGGGCGGCCATGAGCTCCTGATAATAAGACAGGTTGTGGATCGTCAGCAGGATCGGGCCGAGCATCTCGCCGGCCTTGAACAGGTGGTGCAGGTAGGCGCGGGCATAGTCGCGGCAGGTCGGGCAGAGGCAGTCGGGGTCGAGCGGCCGAGGGTCGTCCTGGTGGCGCGCGTTGCGCAGGTTCAAGACCGCGCGCCGGGTGAAGGCCTGGCCGGTGCGCCCCGAGCGGGTCGGCAGCACGCAGTCGAACATGTCGATGCCGCGCCGGACCGCGGCTACGATGTCGTCGGGCTTGCCGACGCCCATCAAGTAGCGCGGCCGCTCGGCGGGCAGGGCAGGGACCGTCGTGTCGAGGATGCGGAGCATGTCCGCCTTGCCCTCGCCGACGGCGAGACCACCGACCGCATAGCCGTCGAAGCCGATGCCGGCGAGCGCCGCGGCGGACTGCTCGCGCAGATCCTCGAAGACGCTGCCCTGAACGATACCGAAGAGGCCGTATCCGGGCCGCGCCTCGAAGGCCTCTTTGCAGCGTGCGGCCCAGCGCATCGAAAGCGCCATGGACCGGGCCGCCGCGTCGCGCTCGACCGGAAAGGGCGTGCATTCGTCCAGCACCATGGTGATGTCGGAGTCCAGGAGCCGCTGGATCTCGACCGCACGCTCGGGCGTCAGTTCGTGGCGGCTGCCGTCGATGTGCGATTTGAAAGTGACGCCCTTCTCCGTGATCTGTCGCAACTCGGCCAGCGACATCACCTGGAAGCCGCCGGAGTCCGTCAGAATCGGCCCCGGCCAGTTCATGAAGCGGTGCAGGCCGCCGAGTTTCGCGACGCGCTCGGCGCCGGGTCTGAGCATCAGGTGGTAGGTGTTGCCCAGGATGATCTCGGCGCCGGTCGCGGCGACCTGCTCCGGCGTCAGGCCCTTGACCGTGCCGGCGGTGCCGACGGGCATGAAGGCCGGCGTCTCGAAGCTGCCGTGGGCCGTGGTCACCCGCCCGCGCCGCGCCCCGCCGTCCCCGGCCAGCCGCTCGAAGCCGAAGGCCGGCGCCCTCACGACATGTCTCTCCGGTGCAGCAGGCAGGCGTCGCCGTAGGAGTAGAAGCGATAGCCGGCAGCGATGGCGTGACGGTAGGCGGCCTTCATCCGTTCGGTGCCCGCAAAGGCCGAGACCAGCATGAACAGCGTGGAGCGCGGCAGGTGGAAGTTGGTCAGCAGCAGGTCGACGACCTTAAAGCGGTAGCCCGGCAGGATAAAGATGTCGGTCTCGCCCGCGAAGGGCCGTAGCCGACCATCGGCGCCGGCTGCGCTCTCCAGGAGGCGCAGCGAGGTGCTGCCGACCGCGACCACCCGACCGCCCTCGGCCCGCGCGGCCTCCACCGTCGCGACCGCCTCGGCCCCCACCTCGCCCCACTCGGCGTGCATGCGGTGCTTCTCCGCCAGCTCGGTCTTGACCGGCAGGAAGGTGCCGGCGCCCACGTGGAGGGTCACGGCGATGCGGCGGACGCCGCGCGCCTCGAGCGCCGCCAGCACCGCCTCGGTGAAGTGCAGTCCGGCCGTGGGCGCGGCCACGGCGCCGTCGCGGCGGGCGAAGACCGTCTGGTAATCGTCCCGGTCCCGCGGGTCGGGGCCGGCCTGGCGCCGGATATAGGGCGGCAGCGGCATGGCGCCCTCGGCCTCCAGCGCGGCCATCAGCGCCGCACCCTCGCGGTCGAACGCGAGCGTGACCTCGCCGCCCTCGGTTTTCTCCGCCACCCCGGCGGTGAGCCCGCCCGCGAAGTCGATCCGGTCGCCGGGCTTGAGCTTCTTCGCCGGCCGGGCGAAGGCGCGCCAGCGTCCCGCGCCCTCGGCCCTGTGCAGGGTGACCTCGACCCTGCCCGCGCCGCGCCGCCCGGCGAGCCTCGTCGGAATGACCCGCGTGTCGTTGAACACCAGGATGTCGCCGGCCTCGAGCAGGCCCGGCAGGTCGCGGAACGCGCGGTCGGCGAGCCCCTCGCCGACCTCGAGCAGGCGCGCCGCGTCGCGCGGCCGCGCCGGGTGCTGGGCGATCAGCGCGCGCGGCAGGTTGAAATCGAAGTCGTCTGTGCGCATTTGGGCGGGGCCGGACAAAGACGTGGCGGGCAAAGCGGGACCATCGAGGTGTCTGACGTCGAAAGCCCGACTACAGCAGCCTAGCCCGGATTTCTAGCGCAAATAACCGCCGACGATCCAACCGACGACCATCAACCCCAGATACGGAAGGCTCTCTCTGGTCTTCCGAACGACCGGCGGCCGTCCTTTCCGTGATGCGGGCGCGGGGACCTCGTAGACGCGCCAAGTCAGGACCAGATGAGGCAGGAATGCCAAGCCCGCGAGTAGGACCCCGAACAGAATCTGCTCGGTGGGGCGCAGGGCCGAGGCAAAGAGCGGCAGAAAGACCGCAAGGCCGGGCAGCGCGAACGCGAGGCCCAGCGCGTTGGCCACCATCACCTCGCGCGCGCGGCCGGACGCCGGCGGCGATACGCCCAGCTGTCGGCGGCCGAGCAGCAACCCGGCCAGGACGCCCATCGGCGGCAGGCCCAGGAAGATCGTCGTCAGAAAGGCCGTGCGGTGCGGCTCCGCCACCAGCCAGGCAAACTCCTCGAGGCCCTCCGCGATTTGCAGATCGGGAAGGTCGATGACGATCCCGATCAGGCCATACAACAGCGCGCCCAGCCCGAACCCGCCGGCGACCGCGAACAGCAGGACCACATAGCCGACCGCCAGGGTCCAGAGGAACAGCCAAAGCCGCCAGGTCTTCCGCCAGTCCTGCCACGCGGCCAGGGCGTCGAAATAAAAAGCGGGATAGAGCACGGCGGCCACGCGAAAGGGATCGATGCCGAAGCCCGGCGTGACCTTCGAATAGGCCAGGTCCAGCGCGTTGAGTCCCAGCCAGGCGAGCAGCATCGGCCCCAGGATCCTGAGGCACCAGAAGAAGAGGGGCGGTTTGCCCGGCATGATGACCTCGCTCGTTCCAGCCAGGGCGGTCCACGGCAGCGCCCGACGAACCTGTATCAGGACCCTTAGCAAAGGTTTAACACCCGGCCGCCTCGCCCGTACGACCGCCTCGCCGCGCTCGCGCAACGGCCGGCCTTGCGCTATAACTACGGTATGACCAGACCAGCCATCATCGCCGTTGCGATCACCGGTTCGGTGCCGCGCAAGGCGGACAACCCGGCCGTGCCCGTGACCCCGGCCGAGCAGATCGAGTCGACCCACGAGGCCTTCGAGGCCGGGGCGTCGCTCGCCCACATCCACGTGCGGGACGCCGAAGAGAATTCCTCCTCGGACCCGGCGCTCTTCGCCGAGGTCCAGGAGGGCGTCAAACGGCACTGTCCGGGCATGATCGTGCAGTTCTCGACCGGCGGGCGGGGCCGGAGCAGCGCCGAACGCGGCGCGGCGCTCTCCCTCAGGCCCGACATGGCGTCCCTGGCGACGGGTTCGGTCAATTTCCCGAACATGGTCTACGAGAACGCGCCGGCGCTGATCGACGAGTTGGCCGGCGCCATGTTGGCGCAGGACATCAAGCCGGAGATCGAAGTCTTCGACCTGGCCATGCTGTACAACGCGGCGAAGCTGCTGGACCGCGGGCTGCTTCGCGCGCCGCTGCACGTGCAGTTCGTGCTGGGCATCCCAGGCGCCCTGCCGGCGCGCCGCCGGGTCCTGGAGTTTCTGATTGCCGAGCTCGCGGAGCTGCTGCCCGACGCCACCTGGACCGCCGCGGGCATCGCCCGCCACCAGCTCGAGGTCAACCGTTGGGCCCTGGAGCTCGGCGGCCACCTGCGCACGGGGCTGGAGGACAACGTCCGCTTCGACCGCGAGCGCCTGGCCGCCAGCAACGCCGAGCTGGTCGCCCGCCTCGCCGGCCTCTGCGCCGACTACGACGCCCACCCGGCCAGCGCCGCCGAGGCGCGCGAGTTACTCGGGCTCGCCTCGGCCTGACCCGCCCCATGACCGCCCCATGACCGGGGAGTTCGAACTCGAGGCGGCCGCGCCCTGGGGGCGCAACCGGGCGGAGTACACGACCTTCTTCGACCTGGCCGGCTTGCCGGCCCGACGGCGCATCCTGGACTGCGCGGCCGGGCCGTCGTCCTTCACCGCGGAGGCGAGCCGCCTCGGCCACCTCGTGGTCGCCGCCGATCCGCTCTACGGCCTGCCCAAGGAGGAAATCAAGGTGCGCATCGAGGAAAGCCGCGAGGCCATAGCGGCCGGTCTGCGCAGCGCCGGGCACCGCTTCGTCTGGGACGCCTACGGCACGCCGGAAAATCTCGAGGCGACGCGGCTCTCGGCCATGAAGCATTTCCTCGAAGACTACGAGGAGGGCCTCGCCGAGGGCCGCTACCTCGAGGCCGCGCTGCCCGGCCTGCCGTTCGAGGACGCGGCCTTCGACCTCGCGCTCTCGTCCCACTTCCTGTTCCTGTACAGCGCGCAGTTCGATCTCGATTTTCACCTGGCATCCGTCCTGGAGCTCTGCCGCGTCGCGCCCGAGGTCCGGATCTTTCCGCTGCTCGATCTGGACGGCGAGCGCTCGCGCCACCTCCTGCCCGTGATCGACCATCTGCAAGGGCGCGGCCTCGCGACCGAGATCCGCAAGGTCGACTACGAGTTTCAGAAGGGCGGCAACGAGATGCTGCTGATCCGGTGCGAGGCGCCGTCGTAGCGCGAGAGAGGTTCAGAGATGCCCGACAAGGCGCCCAACATCCTGTTCGTCATGGCCGACCAGATGGCCGCGCCGGCCCTGCCGGTCTACGGCCATCCGGTGGTCAAGGCGCCGCGCATCGCCAGGCTTGCTGAACAAGGTGTGGTCTTCGACGCGGCCTACTGCAATTCGCCGATCTGCGCGCCCTCGCGCTTTTCCATGCTCTCCGGGCAGCTGCCTTCGGCGATCGGGGCGTACGACAACGCCGCCGAGTTTCCCGCGTCCGTCCCGACCTTCGCCCACCACCTGCGCCTTGCGGGCTACCGCACGGTGCTGGCCGGCAAGATGCACTTCGTCGGCCCGGACCAGCTGCACGGCTTCGAGGAACGGCTGACCACCGACATCTACCCGGCCGACTTCGGCTGGACGCCGGACTGGGAGCACCCGGAGGAACACCAGGACTACTTCCATACCATGCTGAGCGTGGTCGAGGCCGGGCCCTGCGAGCGCAGCCTGCAGATCGACTTCGACGACGACGTCGCCTTTCAGGCCGAACGCCGAATCTACGACCTGGCGCGGGATGATGACGACCGGCCCTTCTTCCTGCTGGCCTCCTTCACCCATCCGCACGACCCCTACACGATCGGCCGGCAATACTGGGAGCGCTACGACCCCGCCGAGATCGACCTGCCCCGCGTGCCGGCGATCCCGCCGAGCGAGCAGGATCCGCACAGCCGGCGGATCGCCCGTATCATAGGCATGACGCGTTACGACTTGACCGAAGAGCGCATCCGGAATGCCCGCCGCGCCTACTACGGCGCGATCAGCTACGTCGACGACAAGCTAGGCTGCCTGCTCGACGCGTTGGCGGCGACGCGCCGCGCCGAGGACACCATCGTGTTCTTCGCCGCCGACCACGGCGACATGCTGGGCGAGCGGGGTCTCTGGTACAAGATGAGTTTCTTCGAGTGGGCGGCGCGAGTGCCCTTGATCGTCCATGCGCCGGGCCGCTTCGCGCCGGGCCGGGTGGCCCGCAATGTGTCCTTGCTCGACCTCCTGCCGACCTTCCGCGACCTGGCCGGCGACCTGGCCGGCGACCTGGCCGGCGGCGCGGCGCCGGCGCCCACCGAGCCGCTCGAGGGCCGCAGCCTGCTGCCGCTGCTCGAGGGCCGCGAGGACGGCTGGCCGGACCGAGTGCTGGGCGAATACCTGGGCGAGGGGGCGGCCGGCCCCTTGGTCATGGTCCGCCAGGAGCGCCACAAATACGTGGTGGGAGAGGACCAGCCGCCCCAGCTCTTCGACCTGGAGAGCGACTCGCTGGAACTGGACAACCTGGCCGGCCGGGCCGGGCACGGCGAGACGGAGCGGGAGTTTGCCGCCCAGGTGGCGGAACGCTGGGACTTCGCTGCGCTCAGGCGCCGGGTCGTCCTCGATCAGCGCCGCCGCCGCCTGGCCTTCGCCGCGCTCGGCCAGGGCCGGCACACGCCCTGGGACTTCCAGCCGGCGGCCGACGCCACCAAGCAGTATGCCCGCAACCTCGGCGTGGTCCTGGGCGACCTGGAGCGTCGCGCCCGCCTGCCCTACAGCGACGAACCGCCGCCCGACGGCAAGGCGGGGTGAGCGGGCTCAGTCGGCCTGGACGTCGCGGCGCAGGCCCAGGGCGATGCGCGTTTCGGTCACGTCCGACAGCATGTGGAACGGCCGGTCCTGAAGGCCGGCGAAGCCCGGCGCGCGCATGAGCAGCAGGCTGCCCGGCGGGATCGGCACCTCGCGGGCGTCTCGGCCGCCGCGGTCCGGGCAGAGGAAGAACCGCGCCCGGCCGGCCAGGGTCACGATGGCCACCAGGTCCCGATAGCGGATGTGGTCGCGGTGCGGCGTGATGCCGAGCGAGCCCGGGCGGTAGCGCTGCACGATCAGGTCGTTGAACCGGGGCGGCGCGGCCAGCGGCGGCGGGGTCAGGCGGGCCAGCGCGCCCGCCACCGCGCGCTCGAGGGCCGTCGCCAGGGCGTGAAACGGGCTGCCGGGCCGGATGGTCATGCACAGCTCGAAATCCTGGCGTACCGTCCGCTCGCCCTCGCCGATCATCGGTCTGGCGGGACGGTAGGAGAGGCGTCCCGCGGCCTCGACCAGCCGGGCTCGCTCCGCCGGGCCGAGCAGCGGCAAGGCCACTGCGTCCTCGGCGGCCAGGCGGCCGAGCGCGGCGGCGAGCTCGGTCTCGAGATCGGCGGCAAGCGTCCAGGGCGCGCCGTCCATGGCGGTCGACTCCCATTCCATCCGGAGCGATTTTCGGCCTGGCTACGTCCTTCGGGCAAGAGCGTTGGAGGCGCGGAGCGCCTATGAGGCTCAGCCGCCGTCCTCTTCGGGCAGGCGCTTGCCGGCCGACCAGTCCCAGGGCGCCACGAAACGGCCGCGCCAGAGGCCGTGCCGCGATCGCCTCGCCCGCTCCTGCATGGCGTTGGCCGTATCGTTGGCCGTCGCGGGATCGGCAAGCGCCCAGCCGGTATAGACCATGCCTTCCGAGAGATCGTAGCCGGCCGCGAAGCAGCGCGCGGTGCTGCTGCCTCCGGGTCCGGGGCCGAGCGGCCGGCAAACCACCTCGACGCCGGCGGTCAGGTCCAGCAGAGCCGTGCGGGCCACCTCGCCGCAGTCGTACAGGCGGTCTTCGACGATGCAGCGTTGCCCGGGGTCCGGCGCGTCGATTCCGTCGAGCCGCAGGCGTTGGCCCTGCAATTCGATGATGTCGCCCGCGATCGCCTCGGGTCGGCCGCGCAGTTCGACGCCAGCCGAGTATGCTGCCGCACCCAGGCAGCTGGTCACGGACACAAAGAACAGCGCCGCCCGCAGGATCGAACCGATCCGCGCGCGGCGCTGCAAGGGCTTGCTCCGCTCGGTGTTGGCTTAGTTGACCGCTTTGCTTACCGACTTCACCAGATCGAAGAGGCGCTTGCGAATTCTGGGGTCGGAAATGTTGTAATAGGACCGCACCAGTTCCAGCGTCTCCCGCTCCCCCATGAGATCATGGGCGAAGGCCATCGCCTCTTCCCGCGGCGCCGGGGAGGACTCGGACAGCGTCCCTTCTCCCATGTCGGAGAAGAAATAGCCGACCGGTACGTCGAGCACTCGTGCGAGATCGTGCAGCCGGCTGGCAACGATACGGTTGGTGCCCCGTTCGTACTTCTGGATTTGTTGAAAAGTGATGCCGATCGACTTGGCAAGCCGCTCCTGGCTTAAACCTACAGCCAAGCGCCGCAAACGCAGACGCCCGCCGACATGGATATCGATCGGATTCGGTGCCGACCGACGCACAAGTGTTTGGGTTGTCATAAGAAACCTGTTCGCCCCTCATAAGGTTGTCGCGAGATATTCATTTTTGTCAAATAGTATCATAAGACTACTCATTGGGATTGCAATACGGATTCTTACCTACAACCGGGGTAGGGGATGCGGTCTGCTCGATGGCCGCTCGCCCTGGCGGCCCGAAAGCACCATATCAAAGGTCGTTGTCCATGACCTTTGCCATTAGTATGCCGACCCAATGCTCATGACCAACCCCGCGACGCGGCACCCGTTTTTCGACCATCCTCGGCCGATGGCCCTGGCCCACCGTGGCGGAGCCGAGGAAGGACCCGAGAATACCATGGCCGCCTTCGAGAATGCCGTGCGGCTCGGGTTCCGCTACATCGAGACCGACGTGCAGGTGACCCGCGACGGCGTGGCCGTGGCGTTCCACGACGAGCGGCTCGACCGCCTGACCGACCGGACCGGCGCGGTGGCCGAGCTGACGTGGGACGAACTGCGTGGTGCGAGAGTCAACGGGCGGGAGCCGATACCGCGCCTGGAGGAGGTGCTCGACGCCTGGCCCGGGGTGCGCTACGTCATCGAGCCGAAATGCGATCAGGCCGTGGAGCCGCTTGCCGATGCCATCCGGCGAACCGACGTGTTCGACCACGTGTGCATCGGCTCGTTCTCCGACGCGCGGGTAAATCGAATGCGGGATCTGCTGGGGCCACGGCTTTGTACCTCGCTCGGCAGTCGAGGGGTCCTGCGATTGCGCCTGGCCAGTCTGGGCCTACCGGTCGGCGGTTTCGTCGAAGCGGCGGCGCAGGTCCCGGTGCGCTACCGCGGCCTGCCGGTGGTGGACCGGCAGCTGATCGCCGCAGCCCGGAGGCGTGGCTTGCAGGTTCAGGTCTGGACCGTCAACCAGGAGGCGGAGATGGAACGCCTGATCGATCTCGGCGTCGACGGGATCATTACCGATCGGCCTGCTATGCTGAAAGTCGTGTTGAGTCGCCGGGGTCTCTGGGACGGTTGAGTGGCCGCGCCGTTCGGCGGCCGCCATTGGGAGGGGCGGGACACACGGATATGGACCAGGGAAGACGAACAAGTCGAGGAGGGGACCGTGATTCGCTTGTGGATTTGTGCCGGCGCCGCGAATGGATTCATCGCGGTCGCCCTGGGCGCCTTTTCGGCGCACCTGCTGCGCGGCCGGCTGTCGCCCGAGGCGCTTGGCTGGATCGAGACCGGCACGCGCTATGAATTGGCCCACGGGCTCGCCCTCCTGGCCGTGGCCTGGCTGGCCGGCCGCGAGGTGCGGCATCCGATCGCCCTGGGCGTGGCGGGCTGGGCCTTTCTGCTCGGCACCATATTGTTCTCGGGCACGCTCTACGTCATGGCCGTGATCGGCGTGAAGGCGCTGGGAAGCGTCGTACCGCTCGGCGGCGTCGCCTTCCTGATCGGCTGGGCCGCGCTCTTCGTCTTCGGCCTCGTGCTGAAATGGTAGCGGTGGACTTGGTGGACAATACGGTGGCATTCTGTAATTCTTAAGTGACTGGAGCCGACCGTCGCGGACATGTCGGCCGAGCGGATAGGCCGAAATCCCGGCCTCGATCTATCCGTCGACCTCTGGTCCTCTCCAGTGACAGGTTACCAAGATTCCGCTCTTCGCGGACCGGGTAGAGTCGGTCGATTGCGGAGGACGTGGCATGGCGAACCTCATTACCCTGGCGCGCTTCCTGTTGCTGTTCCTGCTGGTGAGCTTGGTCTATCGGGCCTCGCCACAGTGGCAACTGATCGACGCGCCCCTGTTGCTGTTGATCATCGCGCTGGATGCCCTCGACGGCTACGTGGCGCGTCGGCGCGGCGAGACTTCGGTCTTCGGATCGATCTTCGACATCGCGGTCGACCGCGTTGTCGAACTGGTTCTCTGGGTCGTCCTGGGGCACCTCGGGCTGATCCCGATGTGGGTCGCCGTGGTTTTCATCGTGCGCGGCACCATCGTCGATTCGATCCGCTACGGCGCGATCACGGGCGGCGAGACCGCCTTCGGCATGATGCGTTCGTCTTGGGGCCGTTTTCTCGTGGCCGGCCGCTTCATGCGTGCCCTCTACGGCACGGTCAAGGCCCTCACCTTCGGCTGGGTGCTGCTGTTGCAGCCCTTGCCGGCGCTGATTCCGCCTTTCTGGGCGGCCTGGTCGGGCGTTTGCGGCCTGGTCACCGCGATCCTGGTCGCGGCCTCGGTGGCGCTCTGCATCCTGCGCGGCTTGCCGGTCGTGATCGAGTTCGTGATCGATCAGAAGGTCTTCGGCGAGGGCCACGGCCCGAGAGAGGCGCGCTGATGTCCCTCGTCCTGGTCGACCTCGATGGAACCTTGCTGCCGGGCGCGAGCAGCGAGCGCCGGTTTATCGCCCGCTTGCTCGCGCGTCGGCGTCTGGGACCGACGCAGATCGTCTGCGCGCTGTGGTTTTTGCTGCGCCATTGGCCGGCCAACGGTCGGCAGACCTTCAAGAAAAACAAGGCTTATCTCGCCGGATTGCCGGTCGCCGAGGTAGCCGCGCTGGCCGAAACCTTCGTGCGCGCGGACATCGAGCCGCGGCTGCGCGGGACTCTGCTGCGGCGGCTGGAGCGGCACCGCCGCGCGGGCGATGTGGTCGCCCTCTTGAGCGGGGCGCCCGACTTCATCGTCGCGCCGCTGGCCGAACGCCTCGAGATCGCCGTCTGGCGCGCGACGCGCTGTGCCCAGCGCGACGGCCGCTTCCTTGCCGAGCCGCCCTTCCGCCACCCCTTCGCCGAACAAAAGCTTCGCTTCGCCCGGGAGATCTGCGCGGCGCTCGGCGTCGGGCTACTGCACCGCCTATGCCGATTCGGCCCACGACCTGCCGCTGCTGCGTCGTGTCGGCCGGCCGGTCGCGGTCCATCCCGACCGCCGCCTGGCGCGCGTCGCCCGCCGGCAGGGCTGGGAGATGCTGGACGACCCGGTCCGCCAGACGGTGCCGGCGCTCTTGGCGGGCCGGCTGCGAACGCCGTGGTAACGGCAGCCGGGTCCGAGTATCCGGGTTTGCCCCAAGGCAAGACCTTCGACTCCCCCACCGACTGCCGCTCGGGGATGTGCGCTCGTTGATGCGTCGCCCATAGACCGACCGCGCCTTGGGGATAAACCGCTTTATTCGCATGGCGGTCTCGGTTTAGGGTTTCTCTTATGTTTAGGGCTAGTAGGTAAACGGGTCGTGGTGGTTTGCTGATAATCGCCATGCTCATAAGCACAGGGAGGATAAATTGAAAAAAATCTGGATCGCAGCGCTGTCCACGTTCGCACTCTCGATGGGGACGGCGAATGCCGCCGACGTAAACATCGGCTACCAGCTGGTTTACGGCCCGTGGAAGGCGAACATGGAGAAGTTGCAGAAGGAAGGGCTCGGCGGCAAGAGCATAGAGTTCTTCAAATTCACCTCGGGCACCGAGGTGATCAACGCGATGGCTTCCGGCTCCGTCGACATCTCTCTCAACGGCTCCTCGCCGACCGCTGCGGGCTACAGCCGGGGCGTCGACCTGCAGGTGATCTACGTCTACGACTCACCGGGCCGCAGGACCTCAAGGGCAAGACCATCGCGGTGCCCTTCGGATCGACGACCCACTTCCACATGATGTTCGCCTTGGAGCAGCTGGGGATCTCTCCCAAGGAGGTCAACGTGCTCGACATGTCGCCGCCGGACATGGTCGCCGCCTGGGAACGGGGCGACATCGACGGCGGCTTCGTATGGGATCCGGCGCTCGGCAGGATGAAGGGCAAGGGCCACGTTCTGCTGACCTCTGGAGACCTCAGCAACTGGGGCAAGGCGACCTTCGACGCCATGGTCGCGCGCAAGGGCTTCACGGACGACAACCCGGATTTCGCCTGTCAGTGGGTCAAGATGGTCGCCGCGGCCGACGCCGACTACCGGTCCAATCCCAGGGACTACGGCCCGGGCAGCGCCAAGGCCAAGGCCATCGCCCAGGCGGTTTCGGGCCAGGAGGAGCAGGTCGGCGGGGTCTTGGCGCTCTACGGCTATCCGACCCTGGAGGAGCAGGCTTCGGCGACGTGGCTCGGCGGCGGCGTGGCCAAGGCGCTTCAGGCGACGTCCGAGTTCCTCAAGGACCAGGGCAAGATCGACGAGGTGCTCGACAGCTACGACGGCGGGTCCAACGCGACCTTCGTGAAGATGGTCCTGGACGGCAAGTGCTAGCTTAGATGTCATGAAGGGGGCCCGGGCCGCCGTGCCCGGGGCTCCTTCCTGCCTTTCACTATATTTGCCATAAGCCCTAGGCGTCTTTCATGCCCGCGGTCATGAGCCTCAAGGATGTCGGCATGGTCTTCCCCGCGACGACGGTCGGGGGGAGCGTGACCGCCCTCGAGGGGATAAATCTCGAGTTCGAGCCGGAGGAGTTCGTCGTCGCCCTCGGCGCGTCGGGTTGCGGCAAGACGACCCTGTTGAACGTCATGGCCGGGTTCCTGCCGCCGACCTCCGGCGCCATTCTGCTGCACGACAGCCCGATCACCGGGCCGGGCCGGGACCGGGGCGTGGTGTTCCAGAAGCACGCCCTCTTTCCCTGGCTCAACGTGGTGGAGAACACGGCCTTCGGGCTCAGGATCCAGGGCGTCGGCGCCAGGGACCGGACCGCGATCGCGGAGGAGAACCTGAACCTCGTCGGCCTGTCCGAGTTCGGCAACCATCCGATCTACCAGCTCTCCGGCGGCATGCAGCAGCGCGTCGGCCTGGCCCGGGCATTGACGACGAACCCGGAGATTCTGCTGATGGACGAGCCCCTGGGCGCGCTCGACGCCTTTACCAGGGAGAACATGCAGGAGCTGGTCCTGCAGGTCTGGAGACGGACCAAGAAGATCGTCTTCTTCATCACCCATTCGGTCGAGGAGGCGCTCTTCATGGCGACCCGCCTGATCGTGATGTCGCCGCGCCCGGGCCGGATCACCCACGAGTACAAGCTGGACTTCTGCCAGCGGTACTTCGAGCTGGGCGACGCCAGAAAGATCAAGTCGGATGCGGACTTCATCAAGATCCGCGAAGAGGTCCTGTCGATCATCTACGGCGAGGAGACCGAAGAGTAACCGCCATGGCGCTTTCCAGGATCTTCGGCAACGGGCAGGAGACGAAGGACCCCTACGGGGCGCCCGGGACCGGGAAAAGCACGCTGATCAGCGTCGTGACGATCGTCGTCATTCTGGGAGGGTGGTGGCTGGTCACCGAGCTGGAGCTGATCAGGGCGCTCTTCGTGCCGCCGCCCGGCTTGGTGTTCTCGAAGTTCCTCAAGATCTCCTGCTACGACCACTATATGGAAAGCCTGCTGGTGTTCCTCGGCGTCCAGGCCGAGGTCGTCGCGGAATGCGAGGGCTTCAGCGAGAACGCCTTGCACCAGCACATCCTGGCGAGCCTCTACCGGGTGTTCAGTTCGTTCTTCCTGGCGCTCGTCACCGCCGTGCCCATCGGCATCGCCATGGGCGTCAACCGCTTCGCCAGGGGCGTCTTCGACCCGCCGATCGAGTTCTACCGGCCGATACCGCCGCTGGCCTACCTGCCGCTCACGATCATCTGGTTCGGGATCGGCGACTTCGCCAAGATCTTCCTGATCTATCTCGCCTGCTTCGCGCCGCTTGCGATCAGCGCGCGGGCCGGCGTCAAGTCCTGCTCGATCGAGCAGATCCACGCCGCCTACTCGATGGGCGCGAGCCGCCACCAGGTCATGTGGCACGTGGTCCTCAAGGCGGCGTTGCCGGAGATCCTGACCGGCATGCGGATCTCCATCGCCTTCGGCTGGACCACCCTGGTCGCGGCGGAAATGGTCGCCGCCAAGGCGGGGATCGGCGTCATGGTGCTGAACGCGGCGCGCTTCCTGGCGACCGACATCGTGTTCCTCGGCATCGTCGTGATCGGCCTGATCGCCTTCTTCTTCGACGTGCTGATGCGCCGGATGGAGCGCCTGCTGGTGCCCTGGAAGGGTAAGGCCTAAGGGGCGAGCGGTGAGATATCCGGGCTAGCGCAGGCTGCGGGCGAAGGCCCGGATGTCGTCGAGCAAAAGGTCCGGCTGCTCCATGGCGGCGAAGTGGCCGCCGCGGGGCATCTCGGTCCAGTGCGTCACGTTGTAGATCCGCTCGACATAGCTGCGCGGCGGCCAGGACAGCATCTCGGCCGGAAACAGGGCGCAACCGGTCGGCACTTCGACGCGCTTGCCCTCCGGCGACAGCACGCGGCCGCCTTCCTCGCGGCGGCCGGTGTAGATCCAGCTGGCGGTGTTGAACGTGCCGGTAACGAGATAGACCATGATGTTGGTCAGCAGCCGATCCTTGGTGTAGACGCTCTCGATGTCGTCGCCCTCGGTATCGGACCAGGAGTTCAACTTCTCGATGATCCAGGCCGCGACGCCGACGGGGCTGTCCATCATCGCATAGCTGAGCGTCTGGGGCTTGGTCGCCTGCTGGGTCCGGTAGCCCATCTCGGGCTCCTGCTCTTTCTCGAATCGTGCGGCCCAAGCCTCCTCCTCCGCCCCCTGGGGGCCGCCCGGGTGACGCATCGTCATGATGTTGATGTGGATGCCGCGACAGGCCGGGGCGTGCTCGTAACCGAGCCAGCTGGAGATGGCGCCGCCCCAGTCGCCGCCCTGCGCGACGTAGCCGTCGGTGCCGAGCACGCCGGTCATCAGCTCGGCGAACAGGCCGGCCATCTTGCGCGGCCCGATGGGGCGCCTGGGCTTGCCCGAGAAGCCGAAGCCCGGCAGTGAGGGGGCGACCACGTCGAAGGCGTCGTCCTCGCTGCCGCCGAAGCGTTCGGGATGGGCCAGCGGTTCGATGATTTCCAGGAACTCGACCACCGAGCCCGGCCAGCCGTGGCTGATGATAAGCGGCAGGGGCGCCGGCCCACTGCCCTTCTCGTGAAGGAAGTGGATGTCGATGTCCTCGACCGGGGCGGTGAAGTGCGCGAAGCGGTTCAGCGCGGCTTCCTGAGCCCGCCAGTCGAAGCCCTCGAGCCAGTAGGCTGAGAGCTCTCTCATGTAGTCGAGGTTGGTGCCGTAAGCCCAGCCGCCGTCGTTCGGCATCTCATGCCAAGTGTACCCGGCGACCTTGGCGCGGATGCGCTCCAGGGTCTCGTCGGGGACGGCGATTTGGAAGGGCTGGACCGTCGCCATGTCGTTCTCCAAGCGCTGTGTCGGTTCGTCGCCCCGCAACACTACTATGTTGCCTTGACGCCGGAAAACGGTCGTATCGTCTCGCTAGGCTGCGAAGACATCATGACAGCGTCGATCATCCGTGCACGTCTTGTTCCGCTGGCTACATCCTCCCGCCATTAGCGCTGCGCTGGTTGGCCCGGTAGGTGGGCAAGAGCCGACGTTCCGATGTTCTTCTTCCGCTCCACCGCAGAAAGCGGCCCATAATCAGGCCGATCTTGGATGGCAAGGTGACCCAGAGCTGTCAAACGTCCTTTTCGGTGGTCGGATCAATCATCTTCCGGATGGGTGTGATCTTCGTTGCTGGAAATCCACTGATCTCAGCATGCTTACGGATCACGTTTTCGTCTTTCGCAAGATACACACAGAAGGTTTTGTCCGCAGCCACATAACTTTCAACCCACTGCACATCTGGAGAGAGCTGCGCTAGGGCTTCATTTGATTTTGCAGCTGCCCCCGCCAATTGCTCGCGTTCAAGTGATCCCACCTCTGGAATGTCGCGTTCGATGATGTACTTGTTGAGTGCCATATCAGTCCCCCTCTCGCCATCTGTTTCGTCTTGGTGTCAGAGAACGGTAGCTTAACCCAATATTGGCGCAATTCAGAGAAATCCACAAAGATACTGAGCTCGCGCCGACGATATCTCGTGATGCCGGCTCAGCGAAGGCTTGCAGACTCTAGCCTCAAGATGCTCCAAGCGTTGCCTGACGAATTGTCACGAGTGTGGTCATGGCTATGAAGAGCCTATCCGAGATGCCGTCGGCCGCGACAGCAATACCCCCGATAGCTGAAGCACGAGCCTGAAGGTCGGCTTTCGACGGGTTCCTTCTGCTCGACCCCTGGCAGCCGACCTCATCCGGGGCGAGTAGGCAGGGCCGGAGTTGACCCTGAACAGACAGACAGTCGGTGCTGTCTCGGATAGAGTTCGGGCCATAAGCCTGCAGCGCGTGAGCGACCGTTTCATTGCACGACTCGTCACACCCGGACCCTTTGGCTATGCTTCGGCCCAACACAGTTCTTGCACGAAAAGCGAGCCATGACCCCCGAGGTGCATTACGCAAGGTGTGGCGATGTACATATCGCCTACACGGTCTTTGGCGAGGGTCTGATCGATCTCGTCTGGGTGCCCGGTTATATTTCTAACGTTGAGCACTCGTGGGACGAACCGAGCCAAGTCCGTTGGCATCAAAGACTCGGAAGCTTCGCACGCGTGGTTATGTTCGATAAACGCGGCACGGGGCTTTCCGACAGGTTCAGTGGCGCTCCTACAATGGAAGAGCGCATGGAAGACGTGAACGCGGTAATGGACGCCGTAGGCATAGAGCAGGCAGCACTTCTCGGTATCTCGGAAGGCGGTTCGCTTGCCGCGCTCTTCGCTGCCACCTATCCCAGTCGCTGTCGGTCGCTGATCCTTTATGGCGCCTTTGCACGCTTCCGTTCGTGGTTCCCCTCTGACGAAGCTTTGCAGGCCTTTCTTGACTATGTGGAGGATAAGTGGGGCTCGGGCGACAGCCTGCCCCGATTTGCGCCCTCGCGTGAAAACGATAAGGCGTATCAGAGATGGTGGGGACGATTTGAGCGGCTCGGTGGAAGCCCTTCGGCGGTGAAAGCAATTATGCGGTTGAATAGCCAGATCGATATATCGAGCGTCTTGCCGTCGATCCACGTGCCAACACTAGTCGTGCACCGCACTGGAGACCCACTCGTAGCCATAGAAGGAGGTCGTGAACTGGCCGAGAAGATTCCGGGTGCGCGACTCGTGGAACTGCCCGGCGAGGATCATATGCCATCGCTCGGTGACATGGAGGCGGTCGCCGGTGTCATTGAGGAATTTCTGACAGGCGAGAAGCCGACGAGAATTGCTGATCGGACCCTAGCCACAGTCGTTTTTACAGACATCGTCGATTCAACGGCTCGCGCCGAAACTCTTGGGGATCAACTCTGGCACGACCTACTTGCGGCTCATGACGCCGCTGTACGACAGGAATTGGTGCGTTTTCGGGGAACTGAGATTAAGTCACTGGGCGATGGCTTTCTCGCGACTTTCGATGGACCCGCCCGTGCAGTCCGTTGCGCCCAAGCGATTACTGAAACTGCAGGATCACTCGGCTTAGAGGTCCGCGCTGGCCTTCACACGGGCGAAGTAGAGTTGGGCGATGGCGACGTACGCGGAATCGCCGTCAACATTGCCTCTCGCGTTGTCGATCTTGCGGGTCCCAGCGAAACGCTCGTGACGAGGACCGTTAAGGACCTGATCGCAGGGTCAGGTATTCGCTTCGAGGACTTTGGTGTCCATACTCTAAAAGGAGTGCCAGACGATTGGCCGCTTTATCGGGCATCAGGTTGAGGTCGCGATGACCGCTTCTGTGCAGGTTTCTCGGACGCCAGGCACGGCGTAGCTGGTGGTGCTCGGCGTTTGGAGGCGTCCGAGAAACCTGCACATTAGCGGTATATTGCCGAGACTGCGAGTTTCCTGGGAACGCGGTGTGAGCGCTGCACAAACCCCCGCCTCACCCAGCCCGAGCCCCTGCAAATCGCCCTGTCGCCTTGCCCTTTAAGCCGGACTCTCGCTGCCGCTACTCCCCGGCGGCAGGCTCGGTGAGGGGGGCTTCCGCTTGGGCGGTGCGGGCGCGGCGCTCCAGCGGGCCGACCAGGATGGTCAGCATGGGCGGGATGACGAGGAGCGTGAGCATGGCCGAGAGCGCGAGGCCGCCGACCACCACCGAGCCGAGGCCGCGGTAGAGCTCGGAGCCCGCGCCCGGGAACAGCACCAGCGGCAGCATGCCGAAGACCGAGGTCAGGGTCGACATGAAGATCGGCCGGATGCGGTTGCGCGTTGCCTCGAGGATCGCGGCCTGGGGCGCCATGGCCTCCTGGCGGACCAGCAGCAGCGTCTGGTGGACCAGCAGGATCGCGTTGTTGACCACGATGCCGATCAGGATCACGAAGCCGAGCAGGGTCAGCATGTCGAGCGGCTGGAACTTGGTCAGGTTGAGCAGCGCCAGGCCGGCCACGCCGCCGGCCGCCGCCAGCGGCACCGAGAGCAGGATGATCAGCGGATAGACGAAGCTCTCGAACAGCACCGCCATGACCAGGTAGACGATGGCGACCGCCAGCAGCAGCTCGATCACCATGGCCTCCCAGGTCTGGGTCAGCTTGTCGGCGGTGCCCGAGATGCCGAGCTTGATGCCCGGCGGCAGGCCCTCCTTGGTGAGCGGGTCGATTACCCCGCCGCGCAGCTGCCGGAGCGCCGATTCCAGCGCGACCCCCGGGGCCGGGCGGATCTCCAGGGTGACCGTGCGGAAGCGCTCGCGGTGCCGGATCTCGGTCGGGCCGGCGGTCAGGATCACGTCGGCCAGCGAAGAGGTCGGCACGATCCGGCCCGACGAGGTCACGACCGGCAGGTTGCCGATGCCCTGGGTCTCGACCACGTTGCCCTCGGGGCCCATGAGCACGAGGTCCAGGCGCGACGAGCCGACCGTCACCTCGGCGACACGCAGGCCGTCGTTGAAGGTATCGACGGTCTCGGCCAGCTCGCGCGCGGTGACGCCGTTGTCGGCCAGGCGCACGCGGTCGGGGATCACGCGCACCTCGGGCGCGCCCAGCTCGAGGCCGGGATTGGGGCGCAGCTGGTTGCCCTGGTCGAGCGGCAGGACCTGAACGACCCGGCGCACGGCGCGTCCGGCGACCGTCAGGATGGTCTCCAGGTCCGGGCCGGAGATGTCGAGTTCGATCTTGCGGCCGCTGCCGATGCCGCGTCCGAAGATCGAGGGCTGGTTGATGAACCCGAAGGTGCCCGGCTCGCGGAATACGGGATCGCGCAGCACGGGGATCAGCTCCCCCGCGCGCTGCGGATCGACCGAGACCGCCCCCAGGAAGGTGTTGGCCCGGCTGGCGACGAAGAAGAAG
>CAMYKD010000072.1:0-9168 GCA_947258885.1 uncultured Kiloniellales bacterium
TCTCTGCTTATCGCGCGTTATCTATGGCAGAGTCCGATTCGGGTCAGGTTTCACCGACCACGCCGTGACCTCCGCGCGTCCGCATTCTGATCCGAGACCGGCCGTCCAGGCGGGCGGCCCGATCGGCTGTTTTGCGATGCTTGCCCTGGCGGCGGGAATGCGGACCGGCGGCCGGCGCCACCGCCGCTGGCCGTTCGGGGGCCGTGCCCTGGGGACACCACGCCGCTTGGAACGGCGCCCCTTTCCCATTAGTATCCCGGCCCCAGGATCCACTCAGCGGAACGCCACGATGATGTCCGACGAAACCACGCGCGACGACGCCGACGAGCCGCTCTCGCCGGAGACGGCAAGTCCCTCGCAGGAGGAGATGGCGCGGCGCGAGCAGGACGCCGAGGTCCAGATCTTCGACGGCGTGCGCGGCCAGGACGGCGGGCCGGTGCTGCCGGTGCGCCTTCAGATGCAGGACATGTTCTGCTTTTCCTGCCACAAGGGCGTCTCCTGCTGGAACGCGTGCTGCTACGGCACCGACGTGACCTTGACGCCGCACGACATCCTGCGCCTCAGCCGGCGCTTCGAGCTGCGGCCGGCCGAGTTCCTCGAGCGCTACACCTATCCGGCCCTCTGGGAGAAATCCGGCCTTCCCGTGGCCAAGCTCACGATGACCGGCGAGGACGGCAAGGGGCCCTGCACCTTCCTGCACGAGGAGGACGGCTGCACGGTCTACGAGGACCGGCCCGCCACCTGCCGCTACTATCCGCTCGGGTTGGCGGCGATCAAGCTGAAGGACTCCGACGAGAAGGCCAAGTTCCATTTCCTGGTCAAGGAGCCCCACTGCAAGGGCCACGAGGAGGACAAGCTGCAGACGGTCGAGCAGTTCCGCCGCGAGCAGGAGGTCGAGGCCTACGACGAGGTGAACCAGGGCTGGATGGAGATCCACATGAAGATGGCCTCGTGGATCACCATCGGCGGCCCCGGCGGCAAGGACGTCTCGGCCCAGTCCAAGAAGATGTTCTACATGGTCTCGACCGACGTGGACGCCTTTCGCCGCTTCGTCTTCGGGACCAAGTTCCTGCAGGTCTACGAGATCGACCCCGAGGCCTTCGAGGTTTTGAAGTTCGACGATATCGTGCTGCTCAAGCTCGGCTTCGACTGGCTCAAGAACGTCCTGTTCAACGAACCCACGGTCTCGCTCAGGGAGTCGGTCCTGAAAGAGGCGATCGCCGCCACCCGGGCCGATTTGGGCGCGACCTGAAGCGGGCTCCGCGCGCGGGACCGGCAACGGCGCAACGGGCCCTCGGAGTCCGACTCAAAATGAAACGTGTGATAACGATGTGCTAGCGAAGCCCTCCATATCATCGCCGGGCTCGACCCCGTGCTGTTAAGCTCTCTCTAGCGTCAGCGAAATTTCCCCTCGCCCCCTGGGAGAGGGAGGGGCCCGCGCAGCGGGAGGGTGAGGGCGAGTTGGTACTGGAATTCTCCCCAAAAGTGACGGCGCATTTCGGTAACCGCCCAAACCAAAAGGCCCTCACCCGCTCGGCTCCGCCTCGCCACCCTCTCCCGAAGGGCGAGGGTTTCAGGGGTGCATTCGCTCACAGCGGCGATTCCTGAAAGCGGTTCCGGCGGGATCGGACGACGGCCCCAAGAGTAATCAGAAATGATAGGTCGGCGGGCAGGGGGCCTCGTCGCGCGGCGGCCCGGCCCTGCGGCCCGCGGCGCGCGGGTGGAACGGCAGGTCGTGCTCGCGCATGAACTGGCGCACGTCGTCCCGGATCCAGCGGATCAGCGGGTCGACCCGGATCAGCCGCCCTTCGACGTCGACCCTGTGGTGGGCGTGGGGCGAGCGCGCGAAGTGGTAGACCGCGCTGAGCCAGCAGTCGTAGGGCGCCAGTGTGTCGTTGAGGTGCACGATCTCGTGGACCCGGCCGAGGCCGGTCAGGTACTCGGCCCACATGCTTTCGTAGTGGTCGTCGTCGCCCGGACGCACATCGACCTCGCCCCCGCGGGATTCCCGGACATTCGTGAGACCGAGCCGTTCGACCAGCTTGTCCCGGTATTCGAGGCTTTCCGGAAAGAGATTGCCGGGGCGGCAGAAGACCACCGGCGTGGCCGGGTCGATATCGGCGACCAGCTTCAGCACCACCGTGCTGCGCGCCCTGAGCGAGGCGGTCACCACCGTCTTGCCCGGGAACTTCTCCTCGATCAGGAGCCGCAGCAGGTCCGGCGTCGAGAGCTCGTGGCTGGTCGAACTGATCTCCTGGAAAAGCGTCATGGTCCGCGCCTCCCGGCGGGCTGCGTCATGGGCCGAGGAACCGACGGCGAATATACCATCGATACTTACACCGGGAATAGGGATATTGCACCGGCGGCCGCAGGGCAATCGGGTGAAAGGCAGGAGAGCCTTCCCCCTCGACGGGGGAAGGTTTGGATGGGGGTGGTCAAGGCCACTCGCACGGCGCTTGGCGGTGTCGTTCTGATCGTAGTGGTCCGTCCCCCCTCCTCGATCCTCCCCCGCAAGGGGGGAGGAAGAAGATGCGGGTTTCAACCGATTTCTCTGCCCGCGGAGAACAGGCGACCCGCTGCCCTCGGGGCGTCACCCCGGTCCGGCCCGTCCTTGGAAATGAAAGGTCATGGGCCGCGGCCCCTCGAGCAGATAGCCGGTCTCCAGGCGCTTGATCCTGAAGCCCGCCGCGCGGATCATCCGGTCGATCGGCCGGTTCAGGTGGCACCCGCCCGAACAGCGGTTCCAGAGCGGGTTCAGGCGGCTCTGCCAAGCGGCGGTCCGCGTGTCCGGCGACAGACCGTGCTCGACGAAAATGAGTTCGCCGTCCGGCCTGAGCACCCGCCGGATTTCCTCGAGGGCCTCGGCGGCCTGCGCGATGGTGCAGAGCGTCCAGGTGCTCACGGCGCTGTCGAAGCTGCGGTCGTCGAAGGGGAGGTGTTCTGCCCCGCGCGCGTGGAACTCGATCCCGAACGGCAGGTCGCGGGCGTGCCTGCGGGCCATGGCCAGGAGCTCGGCCGAGGGATCCACGCCGGTCACGGAGCGGACCTCGCGGCCGTAGAAAGGCAGGTTGAGCCCGGACCCGACGCCGACCTCGAGAACCCGGCCCCGGGCCGCCGGGACGATGCGCTTGCGGTGCCGGCTCGCCTCCTTGTTTCTCATCGAAAGGTGCAGCAGGCGCGGCAGCACGTATTTTTCGTACAGTCCCACCCTGCGCCTCGTCACGATCGCGTCCGGTCGAGGTTTTCTTTGCGCCGGCGGGCCGGAACGTCCTCTCGGTCTTTGTCAAACGCTTCCGGTTTCTGGTACTTTGGAGACGTCAAGGGCGTCGCTTTCGCTCGAAGGGGGGACGATAAATGCCGGTAACAGTTCACACCATTACCAGGTACACGGTCCAGGTTCTAACCAGAAAAGAAGGCGAACACGCCCATTCGTATATCACGGTACGTCTCTACGACGACGATAACGCCAACCGCGGCATCATGGTCTTCGAGCGCTACAATGGCGGCGAGCCGCCGAAGCCGGTCGGCGATCACGCCGAGCAGAAGGCGACCGCCTATCTGGATGTCGCCCATTACCGCCCGTACATGGACATCCTGCGGCTGGAGAGCCCGATCTATCTCAAGATGAGCTGGACCCAACAGGGCAAGCTCAAGGTGCTTTCCCATGTGTCGATCGATACCAAGAAAGAGGTGATCGGCGAGTTCTTCGGCAAGACGCCGTAAACTGGCCCTCCGCGCGGCCGTCGTGCCGTTGATGCGGTAACTGCCTGAAATTCCATCGGTCCCGGTGATCGTGTTCGGTGGCACCGGCCTCCGTCGGGGGGCGGAGCGACCATCGTCACCGGATCCGGCGAGCGAGAATAACCGAAGAGGTTCACTATTTAGTCACCATTTGGTGGTTTTTGGCTGTTCTAAGGCCGCCTTATCGGTGCTTGCGATCCGTCACGGGCGGGCCCGCTCGGCCGGTGGCCGAACCGAACCGAAAAGTCACATCTGCATAGTGAGGGACAAGATGAGCAGTAAGGACGATCTGGCAGAGGTCATCGCTGACGTGACCGGATGCACCAAGACCGCGGCCCGCGAGGCCGTGGAAAACGTTTTTCAGACCATCATGAAGGACTGCAAAAGGTCCGGCGAAATCCAGATCCCGGGTTTCGGCAAGTTCAGCGTCCGCAAGCGCGCCGCGCGCATGGGGCGCAACCCGCAGACCGGCCAGACGATGAAGATCAAGGCCAGCAAGTCGGTTGGCTTCAAGCCGGCCGCCGCCTTCAAGGGCACGCTCTGACGAAAACGGACCGGGACTGGACCACGTCGCATCCAACCGATGCCGCGAAACGGCACAGTCCCGGTCCGCTTGCGACCGGATCAATCGACTGCGATCTTGTAGCGGCAGGCTTCGCGCGCGATCGTCATGGCGCGCGTAAACAAGTGATAGTCTCCGGGCTGTGAGCTTCGGGTCGGCGCCTGGTCCGGGGTGAGGGTGGTCTCTTCCGTAGGGCCGAAAAGAGACACGTTGCACTTGCCCTCGATGTGGCCGAACTCGATGTAGCTCTTGCCGTCGTCGGGAAACTCGGCCCTGACCCAGTGATCGTAGCCCCACTTGATGGTGATCTCGCAGGTCTGGCCGAGCTTGAGCACCTGGCCGTCCTCGCAGGCGGCGCGGGCGGCCCCAGGGATCATCAGCATGCCAAGGAAGGCCGCCAAAAAAACGCTTGGTTTCAGAGGCATACTCAGGTTTCCTCCAACGCCGCATCGCCGCCGCGCCGACTCCTTGCCGCGGAGCGCTAGGACGCCGCCGCCGGCGTCGCGGCGAGTTTCATGTCCGTCGCCATTTCGGCCCGCCTCGCCGCCTCTCGCGCCGCTTCTTCCCTGGCTATCTCGCGCCGGCGGATTACCTCGTGAACGGTCGCGCCGACGAGGGTGATCGCGACGATGATGACCGCAAGCGCGCTGACGTCCGGCTTCGTGCCCAAGCGGATCTGGCCGGACAGGACCGTCGTCAAGGTGCTGTCCGCCTGGATGGTGAAGACGGTGGTGTTGTAGTTCTCGAACGAGGTCAGGAACGCCAGCACGGCCGCCGAGAAGATCGCCGGCCTCAGGAAGGGGATCAGGATCTTCCAGAACACCTGGACGTTGGTGGCCCCCAAGTCGAGGGCGGCCTCCTCCTGATTGCGGTCGAAGCGCTGCAGCCGGGCCAGGAAGATCAGCATGCAATAGGCCGAGATGAACGTCGATTGGCCGACGATGGTGAGGAACATGCCATTGTAATAGATCGACTCGTACTCGGCGCCGGCCAGGGTGCCCAGCTTGTCCCAGAACACCAGGGTGGAGATGCCCAGGATCACGCCCGGCGTGAGCACCGGCGAGACCACGATCACGTAGTAGATCGGCCGGACGCGCTCGTAGACCTGGGTCATCATGAGCGCCGCCGCCAGGCTGATCGGCACCGCGAGACAGATCACGCCGAGCCCGATCCAGATACTGTTCCAAAAGCCGTCGACCATGGCGCTGTTCGCGAGCAGTGCGCCGAACCACTTGACGGTGAAGCCCTCCCAGGGCGCGACCTGCGGAAAGGTGCTGGTGTTGAAGGCGGAGGCCCCCATCAAGAGCAAGGGCCCGAAGAGGTAGCCGAAGAACAGGACGACGTAGAAGCCCACCATTATTTTCATGACGGATTTCGAGGTCATTTCGCGATCTCCCCGAACCTGACCTTGAAGAACCGCATGACCACCATCACGAAGACGATGCAGATTAGCAGCAGGACAAAGGCGTAGGCCGAGCCGCGCGGCCAGTCGCCGCCGGTGTTGAACCACTGATAGATGATCTGGGTGAACCAGAGGCTCGACGGCCCGCCGAGGATCTGCGGCGCGGCGAGCGCGCCGGCGCAGAGCATGAAGACCATGGTACAGCCCGAGGCGATGCCCGGCTTGGCGTGCGGCATGACCACTCGGTAGTGGATGCGCCACCAGGGCGAGCCGAGGTCGCGCGCCGCCTCGACCTGATTGTGATCGAGGCTTTCCACCGCGTTGTAGATCGGGAAGATCATCAAGAGTATGTAGGCGTAGCTGAGGCCGGCATAGAGCCCGACATCCGCCTTCAGGAAGTCGATCGGCTCGTCGACGAACCCCATTCCGACCAGCAGCACGTTCATGACGCCGCCGGTGCCGAACAGAATCCGGAAGGCGAAGGCGCGGAGGATCTCGTTGACCCAGAAGGGCAGGATCAGACAGAGCACGAGAAGCCGGGCCTTACCGCCCTTGGCCACCTGTGCCATGTAGTAGGCGATCGGATAGCAGAGGGCGAAATCGAGGAGGGTGATCAGCACGCTGACCAGAATCGTGCGGCCGAAGACCTTGAGGTGCAGCCAGTTCATCAGCTCCACGTCGTCCGCGCGGCCGAAGAGCAGATACCGATAGTTCTCGAAGGTGTAGACGTCCTTCGGTCCGCCGATCTCGTTCGGCAGGAGATTGTGGCGGAACGAGAAATCCACCATGTAGAGCTGCGGCAGGACGATCATGACCACGGTCCAGCCCACGACCGCGACGATCAGGTAGGTGGAAATGACGACGCCGTTGCGTTGAACGAAATTGATGCGCGTGACGCCCGACCATATGGTATCGGCATGCTTCTGAACGTGCGGCGCGATCAGGATCGCCAACAAGACCGCCAGGAAGATGCCGACGAACTCACTCATCGGCCATCTCGCCGACCGGCAGCACGACGGCCCGATCGGGATCGAAGACGATGCGCGTCGTCTGCCCTTCCTCCGGCAGCTCCGTGCTGGCGTCGTTGATGACCGACAGGCCGATGTCCTTGGGGCCCTCGCCCTTGAGATAGATCTTGACGAACTGGCCCTCGAACTCCTCGTTGACGACGACGGTCTCGACGACGTTCTCCGAATTCGCCTTGCCGTTCGCCAGCGACAGAGCCTCAGGCCGGATGAAGAGGATGGCGTCGTCGCCTTCCTTGAGACCTTGGTTGTTCCGGCCGCGCAGCGGCCCGAACGTGCTGTCGATCACGGCGAAGCCGTTGTCGGCCTTGGTCACCCTGCCGTTGAAGGGATTGTTCTCGCCGACGAAGGAAGCGACGAAGGCCGTCGCGGGGTCGTTGTAGATCGTGGTCCCGTCGTCGATCTGCTGGATCACGCCGGCGCTCATGACGGCGACGCGATCCGACATGGTGAGCGCCTCGCCCTGGTCGTGGGTGATGTAGATGAAGGTGATCCCGACCCTCTGCTGTATCGCCCTCAGCTCGGTGCGCATGTGCTGGCGCAGCTTCAGGTCGAGGGCCGAAAGCGGCTCGTCGAGCAGCAGGACTTCCGGTTCGACGGCCAAGGCCCGGGCAATCGCGACGCGCTGGCGCTGTCCGCCGGACAGCGCCGTGACCAGTTTCTCGCCCTGATCGGACAGCGCGATGAGGCTGAGCAGCTCGTCGGCCCGTTTGCGGCGTTCGAACTTGCTCACGCCGCGGACCTCGAGCCCGAAGGCGATGTTGTCCGCGACCGACATGAGCGGAAACAGGGCGAGGTTCTGAAAGATCAGCGCGGTCGGCCGTTTGTTGGGACCGATGCCCCACATGTTCTTGCCGCCGATGCGGACCTCGCCCTGCGACGGGTCCAGGAACCCGGAGACCGCCCGCAGGATCGTCGTCTTGCCGCAGCCGGACGGGCCGAGAAAGCTGAAGAACTCCCCTTCCTCGATTCGCAGGTTGGCATCGTTGACCGCCGTGAAATCGCCGAAGCGGATCGTTACGTGGTCGAGTTCGACGTCCGCGCTCATCTGTCCCTTGCCCCGCTCCTCTGTCCCCTAGCGCCTAGATGATGACCGACCCTCCGAAATATCCCGCGGCGGCGCCCCGACCCTGAGGGCCGAGGCGCCGGCATGCAAGAAAGACCGCCGGGTCAGGCCGCGACGAACTTGTCGCGGAACTCGGCCCGCGCGGCGGCGTACCAGACCGGCGTGGCCGGCCACCACCAGAGCCTGTCGAGCGCATCGGCCGGATAGGCTTCCTGGAAGGCCTGCTTGGACGCGGCGTTGAGGTGGTCGGAGGACCCGATGGCGACCGGGTTGTAGCCGGTTTCGTTGCCCAGCATGCCGCCGACTTCCGGCACGAACATGACCTTCAGGAATTCGTAGATGGCATCCATGTTCCTGGCGCCGATCGGAATCGCCAAGCCGTCGAGCCAAGTGAAGGCGCCTTCCTGCGGCGCCATGTAGGTCACCGGCTTGCCCTCTTTCTTGAGCTCCATCGCCGGCCCGTCCCAGGTTTGGCCGATGACGACGCCGTTCTGCATGTAGCCGCTCTTCTGGCTGTTGTGGTCGTTCCAGAACTGCTTGATCCAGGGCTTGTGCTCGACCGCGAACTTGGTGATCTCGCCCCAGATGCGGCGCATATTGTCCTCGTCCTTGTAGGCGTCGAGCATGCGGTTGGACGGCAGCTTGCCGACGCGGTCGAGGTAGAGGCCGATGCCCGCCATCATGGAGTGCGGCCGGCCCTGGACCTTGCCCTTCATCTCCGGCAGCCAGAGGTCGCCGTAGCTCAGGTCCTTGTATTCGCGCGACCACTTGTCGGTGCGCCAGGACATCGCTTCGGTACCCCAGACGTAGGGCAGATGATGGTTCTTGCCGTCCCAGGTCCAGGCTTCGGTGGAGGCCTTCATCATCGCGCCTTCCACCTTGTCGACGGGAACCCTGTTCATGTCCCAGCCCTGCAACAGGCCGAGCGGCTGCCATTGGGGTGTGCGGTCGAGCGTCGGGCTGATGATGTCGAAGCCGCGGCCCTTGGTCGCCTTCATCTTGTTGATCAGTTCTTCGTTGGAACCGAAGTTGGTGACCTTGATGCTGACGCCGGTATCCGCCTCGAACTTGTCGCGCACCGACTGCGGGATGTATCCGGTCCAGATCAACACCTTGAGCTCGCCGGACGCGGCCTTGGCCTCCTCGGTGAGGAGGTAGGGCCCGAGCGCGGCGAGGGTCCCGGCCGCCGCGGCGCCCTTGAGCACCGAGCGGCGGTTGAAGTCGCGCGCCGCGCGGAGCGTCCTTGCGCCGGAAGAGTCTCGCTTGGTCTTGTCTTGCATGTTGGAAGTCTCCCTATGACGGGCCTTGAACGCTCGCATTATGCGTCGGCCCTATCCGATGTTGTTTTGCCGCCTGTGACTTTGGCAGGCGC
>CAMYKD010000072.1:9271-34795 GCA_947258885.1 uncultured Kiloniellales bacterium
GCGCTAGGGCCAATTCGCGCCGACCGGTGAGGCCAAGTTTGCCTAGGCCGCGCGGTCGCCGTAGTAGAGCATCACGCTGTGCTTGGCCTCGGCGAAGAACAGCCAGCGTTCGAGGGCGGTGCCGAGGCTGCCCGAGAGCGCCGCAAGCACCGCGGCCGAAGCGGCCGGCCAGCCCGAGGTGAGCACGGCGAGGGCCGAGAAGATCAGGGTCGCCGCGAAACCGACCGCAAGCGCGATCCGGCGCAACTTGTCCGCGTGCTTGCGGGCGATTCGAAACCCCATCTCGCGTAGGAGATAGTTCTCCTGGGTGTGCGGCGGATCGAGCAGGCGCACCGTGCCGAATGCGGCCAGACCGGTTGCGCTCTCCGGCGTGCTGATGCCCGTGTCGCCGTCGACCGCGCGCCAATAGACGAGTTTCAGGCCCCAGGCGAGCAGCACGCTGGCAGAGGCAAGCAGATCGCTCCAAAGCGTGCCGGGACCGAAGAGGTGCAGAACGGCGCTCAGCCACAGCGCTCCGGTCATCAGCGCGAAGGCCAGATAGACCGGCACCACCCAGCGGTTATGCCACTGCCGGATGGTCTCGAGGCTGGCATAGATCATCGCGGTGCAGACGACCGTGACCAGCGCCCCCAGCGCGGCGAGCAGGCCGGCCACGGCCCAGGCGTCGTCCGCGGTCTCGAAGACCACCCAGCCGATCGCGAAGATGCCCGCCGGCACATAGGTGATCACCGCCACCACGCCTTCCCGCGACAGCCAGGACGAGCGCCACTGGCTGAGCGCCCGCCAGGCGCGCTCGGGATGGCCGAGGTGAAAGGTCGAGGCGAGCAGGCCGAGACTGATCGCGCCCAGCGCAAGCCCCATGGCCGCAAGTCCGAGCCAGCGCTCGGCCGGGATCAACCCCGTGGGCACCGCGAGCCCGAGCAGGAACAAGAGGCCGTAGCCGACGCCGGCCGAGGTCGTGAACAGGATGACGGAGGAGGCGGGGTGCATGGCGTGAGCCTCAGCGCGACAGCGCGCGGTCGAGCCAGCCGAGGAACCCGCCGTCCGGCGCGGCGTTCTCCAGTGCGGCCGGGGCGCCGGTCGTCCCGGTCCGGTCGCGGCGCGGGCGCGGCGGCAGGTACTTGTTGGTCGGCTTGTAGCCGCGCTCGGGCATGAGGTCCATGCCGCCGCGCTGGGCGACCAGCTTGACGACCCCGGACTCCGGATCCGCCAGGTCGCCGAAGTGGCGCGCCCGGGCCGGGCAGGTGGCGACGCAGGCCGGCTCGCGCTCCTCCTCCGGCAGGTGCTCGTTGTAGATCCGGTCGATGCACAACGTGCATTTCTTCATCACGCCGCCCAGGACGTCCATTTCGCGGGCGCCGTAGGGACAGGCCCAGGCGCAGAGGCCGCAGCCCATGCACATGGTCTCGTCGACCAGCACGATGCCGTCCTCGGCGCGCTTGTAGGAGGCGCCGGTCGGACAGACCGTGACGCAGGCCGCGTTCTCGCAGTGCAGGCAGGACCTGGGGAAGTGCACGGTGCGCCCCGCGGCGCCGTCGCCGGCCTCGAAGGTATGGACGCGGTTGAGCCAGGCCCCCGAGGGCTCTGCCGCGTAGGGATCGAGGTCGCTCAAGGGCGCCGGATAGCCGCCGGTGTTCCACTCCTTGCAGTTGACCACGCAGGCCTGACAGCCGACGCAGGTGTCGAGGTCGATCACCAGGCCGAGGCGCCGTTCGGGCCGATTTGCCGGCAGACTGGTCACCGGCCGTCCCCGGTGCGCTTGCGGAACCCGGCGCCGTAGCGCAGCGTCTTCGGCGGGGCGGCGAGGCCGGGCGGCGGCGCGACGGCGGGAAAGCGAGGCTCGGTCTCGCCCGCCTCGATCTCCGCGGCCTTCTCTATGCGGACCCTGAGGTCGTACCAGGCGGCCTGGCCGGTCACCGGGTCCGAGCAGGCGTAGCGGGTGCCGCCGTCGCGCGCCGGCAGGAGCTCGTCGATCAGGTGGTTCAGCAGGAATCCCTTGGTCGCCTCGGGCGCGTCCGTAGCCAGGTTCCAGGCGCCGGCCCGCTTGCCGATGGCGTTCCAGGTCCAGACCGTGCGGGAATTGACCCCTTCCATGCGGCGGATCTGCGCCTTGACCCTGTTGTGCCGGCTGGTGATCCAGACCCAGTCGTCGTTCTCCAGGCCCTGCTCGTCGGCCAGCGCGCTGGAGACGAACAGCTTGTTGAAGCCGTGGATCTGGCGCAGCCAGGCATTCTGCGAGCCCCAGGAGTGGTACATGGCCATGGGCCGCTGGGTCACCGCGTGCAGCGGATACGCCGCCTCGTCGTTCACCTCGTCCTCGAACGGCCGGTACCAGATCGGCAAGGGGTCGAAGTAGGCTTCGACCCTCTTGCGGTCCCGCTCCGGCGGCTGGGCGGCGCCGTGGCCGCGCGCCGCCAGGCGGAACTTCTGCAGCGCTTCGCTGTAGAGCTGAAGGGTGATCGGCGCCCGCGTGCTGATGAAGCCCATCTCGACCGCGAAGTCGAGGTAGGCCTGGTTGACGTGCTTGTAGTACCTCTGTTCCGGCTCGAGCTCGTGCTGCCAGAAGCATTGGTTCTCTATGTATTTGTTCAGCTGATTGGGGTTGGGGGCGCCGCGGCCCTCGTGCTCGCCCTCGGTCCCGCGCCAGCCGGCCAGGGGGCCGATGCCGGGCAGCCGTTCGTGGTTCACCAGGTAGTCCGGATAGCCGCCGGGATACTTCGGGCCGCCGTCCTCGTTGGTCAGGCCAGGCAGGCCGAGGCGCGCGCCCAGCGCGATCAGCACGTCCTGGAAGGGGCGCACGTCGCGGTCCGGCTGGACGACCGGCTGGCGGATCGCGTCCGCGGGGCCGTGGGCCTCGGAGATCGGCCGGTCGAGCAGCGAGATGCAGTCCCAGCGCTCCAGGTAGGTGGTGTCCGGCAGCACCAGGTCGGCGTAGGCCACCGTCTCGGAGAAGTAGGCGTCCGAATAGATGATGCGCGGGATCCGGTACGCGCCGGTCTCCGGGTCCTTGTCGCTCAGCATGGACATGGTGTCGGCCGTGTTCATGGCCGAGTTCCAGGCCATGTTGGCCATGTACAGGAACAGCGTGTCGATGGGGTAGGGGTCGCCCTTCCAGGCGTTGGTGATGACCATGTGCATCATGCCGTGGGCGGCGAGCGGCGCCTCCCAGGAGAACGCCTTGTCGATCCGCCGGGGCGTGCCGTCGGCCTCGACCAGCAGGTCCTCGGGCGCCAGCGGGAAGCCGAGCGGCGGTCCCGCCAGGGGCTGCCCGGCCTTGACGTCCCGGGCGTGGCCGGCCGGCCGGTTGGTCGGCGGCACCGGCTTGGGAAACGGCGGCTTGTAGCGGTAGCCGCCCGGCGTGTCGATGGAGCCGAGGAGAACCTGCAGGACGTGCAGCGCCCGGCAGGTGTGAAAGCCGTTCGAATGGGCCGAGATGCCGCGCATGGCATGCATGGCGACCGGACGCCCGACCATGGTCTCGTGACGGCGTCCGGCCCAGTCGGTCCAGGGGCGCTCGAGCACCACCTCCTGCTCGAAGGCGGCGTGCGCGAGCTCGGCGGCGATTCGCTTTATGGTGTCGGCACTTACGCCGGTTTGTTCAGCCACGGTCTCGGGCGCGTAGCGCGGATCCAGATAGCGTTCGGCCAGGAGCTGGAAGACCGGCACGGCCGACGGTCCGTCCGGCAGCGTGACCCGGCCCTTCAGCGCCGGCGTCACGCCGGCCGCCAGGGCGTTGGCCGGCGCCGCGGCCTCCGCGTCCCAGCACAGCGGATCGCCGCGGTCGTCGCGGGCGAAGAGGCCGTCGTCCGGCCCGTCCGGGTTCTCGATCACCAGCCATGACGCATTGGTGGTGCGCACCAGATAGTCGAGGTCGACCTTGCCGGCCCGGAGCAGCTCGTGCACCAGGGCCAAAACGAAGAGGCCGTCGGTGCCGGGCGTAATGCCGATCCACTCGTCGGCGATCGCCGAATAGCCGGTCCGGACCGGGTTGACCGAGACGAACTTGGCGCCGCGCTCCTTCAGCCTGGCAAGGCCCAGCTTGATCGGGTTGCTGTCGTGGTCCTCGGCCATGCCGAACATGAGAAAATAGCGCGACAGCTCCCAGTCCGGCTCGCCGAACTCCCAGAACGAGCCGCCGATGGTGTAGAGGCCGCCGGCCGCCATGTTGACCGAGCAGAAGCCGCCGTGGGCGGCGTAGTTGGGCGTGCCGAACTGGCTCGCCCACCAGCCGGTCAGCGCCTGGCTCTGGTCGCGCCCGGTGAAGAACGCGAGCTTGCGCGGATCGCTCCCGCTTCAGGGGCTTGGTCAGGCGCGCCGGCGAGTAGTGCTGCATGATGCCGGCCGAGCCCTTGGCGCAGAGCACGCCCTTGTTGACCGGGTGGTTGCGGTTGCCCTGGATGTAGCGGATCGCGCCGTCTTGGAGGTGCACCTTGATGCCGCAGCGGCAGGCGCACATGTAGCAGGTCGAGTACTTGACCTCGTCCGAGACGGCGGGCGACGTATCGACCCGCGCGCCCGATCCCGCCGTAGCCTCCTTCGTACCGGTCCTCGGCATGTCTCCCCTAGGTCTCCTGCGCCCGGCCCGCTCGCCCCATGGTCCGCTCCGGGAACGATCGGCGGTGTTCCGACAGTCTTGTTTTGTGGTGCCGCGGCCTTCGGAGCCTCGCTTGCCCGCGGCGGCGCCCGACTTTAGACTCGCGATACAGCGGCGTAAATGCCGCTTGGACATTTTGTGGGAGTCCGATGCGCGACCTGATCTTCCCGGTCGAGCACGACAGCGGGGTCGGCCTGCAGACCCAGCTGCGCCGGCAATTGGTCGACGCCATCCTGGACGGCCGCCTGTCGGGCGCCGACCCCTTGCCGTCCTGCCGGCGCATGGCCCAGGCGCTCGGCGTGTCGCGCAACACCGTCGTGCTGGCCTATCAGGCGCTCACCGACGAGGGCCTGTTGATCTCGCGCGAGCGCGTCGGCTACTTCGTGAACGCCGAGATGGTAATCGGACAGGCCGAGGCCGGACGGCCGCTCGCCGAGGCGGCGGGGGGAAAGCAGCCGGTCGACTGGTGGCCCCGGCTGCAGGCCCGGCCCTCGGAACAGCTGCAGATCACCAAGCCGAAGAACTGGCAGCGCTATCCCTATCCCTTCGTCTACGGCCAGGCCGATCCCAGCCTGTTTCCGGTCGCCGCCTGGCGCACCTGCTCGCGCCAGGCCCTCGGCCTCACCTCGATCCGGAGCTGGACCGAGGACAGCCTGGGCGAGGACGATCCGCTGCTGATCGAGGAGGTGCGCACCCGGGTGCTGCCGCGCCGGGGCATCAAGGCCGCGCCCGGCCAGATCCTGATCACCATGGGCGCGCAGAACGCGCTATTTCTCGTGGCCCGGCTGCTCGCCGGGCCGAAGGTCACGGTCGGCTTCGAGGATCCGGGCTATGTCGACGCGCGCAACATCTTCGCCATGGCCGGGGCCAAGCTCCAGCCGGTCCCGGTGGACGGCGAGGGGATCGTCGTGGAGCGGATCGCCGGGCGCTGCGACGGCGTCTACACGACGCCGAGCCATCAGTCGCCGACCACCGTGACCCTGCCGCTCGAACGGCGGGTCGCCTTGCTCGACTCCGCCGCCAGGAACGGATTCTTCGTGATCGAGGACGACTACGAGGCCGAAACCAACTTCGTCAGCAGCCCGACCACGGCGCTCAAGTCCATGGACCAGAGCGGCAACGTGATCTACGTCGGCTCCTTCTCGAAGCACCTGGCGCCGGGCCTCAGGATCGGCTACCTGGTCGCGGCCGAGGACCTGATCGGCGAGCTGCGGTCGCTGAGACACCTACTGCTGCGCCATCCGCCGACCAACAACCAGCGCACCACGGCGCTGTTCATCTCGGGCGGCTACTACGACGCGCTGGTGCAGCGCCTGCAGCGCGTCTACCGGAGCCGCTGGGAGGCCATGGGCGAGGCGCTCGCCCGCCACCTGCCCGACAGCGCCGGCACGCCGTCCTTCGGCGGCACCTCGTTCTGGGTGCAGGGCCCTGAGAGCCTGGATACCGACGTGCTGGCCCGCAAGGCGCTGCAGGAGGGCATCGTGATCGAGCCGGGCAGCGTCTTCTTCATGTCGGCCAAGCCGCCCCGCAACACCTTCCGCCTCGGCTTCTCCTCGATCCCCGCCGAGAAGATCGCCCCCGGCATCGAGAAGCTGGCAGGGCTGATCCACGGCTCGGACTAGCCGAGCGTCGTGCTCGGCGAAAAAACACGTCCTGATTTCCGGGAGAATTCTGATAACCTGGCAGGACAATTTCAATATAAGAATCAATGTATTACGTAGGTGTTATGGCTCGGTTGAACGGGCATTCCTTGACTCTGCATCTCGTGCAAAAATAAAGACGCTGACCTGAATACCACATAGCTGCAGCTATCAGGAATGCACTCAACAAAACTGGATTTGACAGCAACCAGTATATGGGGAAAACCGGAATGAGAATAAATATCGTGTAAAACAGAAATCTCTCAAAGGCACTGAATGGAGTCGTCTTTCGTTCTTTAACAAGCCACATCGTTATTTTGGGAGGAAATTGAAGGCAATCATTGTACACATGAAGATGAGGACATCTCGGGCACGTCAAATGCCTCATTACAATCCCCAGAATTCCATATACGTAGATGAAGAGATATGGCAGAGCCCACCGCCAATCCACGAGAACTATGCCGACTGTGCCCAGTATGCCCATGGAAATGAATGAAAACTGAGCGTACGTCTTCTCCCAAAGACTAAAACCATCGGCAAGCGTGCACGTGGTTCTGAGTTTCATAATGCCTCCCATCAATCGACCGGCATGGAGATCGATTGCTAGGCTGGACAGAATACTCGCTGCTTATACCATATTGCCCAAGCGGCAAGTCGGAACGCCCGGCTCGCTAAGGCTTTTCATCCCCGTCGCCCGCCATGATCGCCGCCAGGGCGGCGGCGGCCAGGCGCGCCTCGGGCGGGTCGGCGCGGGAGGTGAGGACGATCGGCACCTTGGCGCCGAGCACCAAGCCGGCCGCCGTGGCGCTGAGGAAGTAGACCATCGCCTTGAACAGCGCGTTGCCGGTCTCGATGTTCGGCACGACCAGGATGTCGGCTTGGCCGGCGACCTCGCTGTCCACGCCCTTGACCGCCGCGGCCTGGGGCGAGATCGCGATGTCGAGCGCGAAGGGGCCCTCGACCAGGGCGCCCGCGACCTCGTCGGCGGCGCGCTCGACGATCTCGGCGGCCTCCAGGCTGGACGGCATGGCGGCGCTGGCGTGCTCGGTGGCGGACAGCATCGCGACCTTCGGTTGCGGGTCTCCCAGCGCGTGATAGAGGGCAACGGCGTTGCGTGTGATGTGCAGGCGGGTCTCCACGTCGGGCGCCACGTTGACCGCGGCGTCGGTGATGGTGAAGGCCCCCTCGCGGCCCGGGGCGGTCATGTAGAAAACGTGGCTCAATCGCTGGCCGGTCCTCAATCCTGTTTGCCGGTTGACCACGGCGCGCATCAGCACGTCGGTCGGGATCTGGCCCTTCATCATCGCCGCGACCTCGTTGCCGCGGGCCAGCGCCACGGCGGTCTCGGCAACCGCGGCTTCGTCCTCGGCGGCGACGATTCGCAAGCCCTGGATGTCCCAGCCGATGGATTTGGCCAGGTCGGCGATCCGCAGCGCCTCGCCGACCAGCACGGGCTCGATCAAACCCGCCTCGGTGGCGCGGCGCGTGCTTTCGAGCACGAGCGCGCCGGCGGCCCCGGCCACGGCCGTCGGTGTCGGCGGACCGGCGCGGCCGCGCTCCAGGAGTTCGCTCGGACATTCGAAGGGCAGGTTGCTGAGCACGGCGGGATCTCCGGAATGACTAGCCGAGGGCCGCGCGCAGCAGGCCCAGAAGCGACAGGACCATGAGCAGCCCCAGGGCGAAGCGCCGGAAGGACTCCGGCGAGGTCCGCAGGAAGCGATGGTTGCCGAGCGCGATGCCGAACGCAAGCGGCAGACAGAATATGGCGCCGCGCAGCAGAACTTCAAAGGTCACAAGCCCGCTCCAGGCGGCGACGGCCAGGCCGTAGCCGCTCAGAAACATCAGGTAGATCATCAAGGTGGCGCGCACGACGACGGCGCTTGCCGAGACCGACAGGAAGTAGAGGACCAAAGGCAGGCCGCCGACCGCGGCGCTGCCGTTCGCCACGCCGGACACCAGGCCGGTCCCCAGGATCGCGCCGCGGCCCAGGAACGCGTGAAAGCGGAGGCCGAACCAAAGCGCGAGGCTGGCGCCCAGAACGAGCAGGGAAATCACCACGCGCATGGCGTCGGCCGACAGCGCGGTCAGCAGCAGGATCCCGAGGGGCGTGCCGAGGCAGGCGGCGGCCAGCAGCACTCTGGTCGCCGGCCAGGCTACGTCGCGCCAGACCAGCCGGGCCATGCCGATGCTGGCCGCGACCTCGAGGAACATCGCGACCGGCACGACCTCGGCCGGCGGCACGATCAGGGCCAGGCTGGTGACGATCAGGGCGGAAAGCCCGAAACCGCTGTAGCCGCGCACCAGGGCCGCCAGGAAGACGGCGGCGAGCGCGTAGACGAGCGCGCCCAGGGAAAGCCCGGCGAAGTAGGCCTCGGGGTTCGTCATGCCGCGCCGGGTTTCATGAGCCGGGCATGAGCGTCACGGTCCCGGCGGCCGGGTCGAGCGCGACCTGGTCGCCGGTGCGGAGCGCCGCGGTGATATCGGTCTCGAAGCGGTCGATCAGGGGCAGTCCCGCGAAGGCCGCGCCCTGGGCCATGATCGGGTTGGCGAAGTTCAGCAGCAGGGCGAGCGGGGCCAGGCCCTGCGCGGCCATGCCGTGCAGCATCCAGGCGGTCGCCACGCCGCCCTTGGCCGCGTTCAACACCAGCACGCGGCCGACGTAGCTCTCGCCGAAGAGCGCGTGGGCGGGACGTGAAAACCGCCCCGCGGCCAAGTCGAGGTCGTAGCGCGCGCTGAAATTGTCCTGCGCCACCAGCGCGGTCCCGGCGACGGCCGGGCCGATACCGGCATGGCCGCGAAGCACCCGCCCGCTCATGCCAGCACCCGCCCGGCCACGGCGGACTCGACGCAGCGATCCATGGAGGCGAGCACCGGCTCGTAGCCGTAGCCGCCGATGATGTTGACCAGCTTGGCCGAATTGCTCATCAGGCGCTGCCAGCCGTTTGCCTGGCCGATCTCCCGCGCGTGCATCTGGTAGAAGCAGACGCCCTCGAGGAGGATCGCGCCGGCGCCCTCGATCCGCGCCGTCAGCCCCATGCGGTCGGCGGCGGCCTTGAGCTCGGGCGAGGTGGCCGCGATCAGCGTGGTTCGCGCATGCACCCGCCGCCCGTCGAGCAACCCGGCGAGCGCCCGCAGTTCCATGAGCGAGAGCTGCGGCGCGGCGAAGACGACGACGTCCAGGCGGTCGTCGCTCGGAACGTAGACGGCGTGCAGGTCCGCGATCTCCGCCTCGCCGATCGGGGTCGCGGGCGGCGGCGGTCCCCCGAACAGGCCGGGCAGGTCCGGGGCCTCGGGCGTCACGCCGACCATGTGGAACATCGGCGTCGAGCCGAAGCTGGCGAGCGCCGCGCCGAAGTGCTTCAGCTCGTCCGAGGTCGGCGCTCCCTCGACCCCGTCGACTACCGGCACCTCCCAGTAGGAGGACATGGCGCGCCCGACCAGGGCGCCCGCCGCGCCCCAGTCGTTGAGCGCCTTCGGCCGGGTCTCGAGACGGAAACGGCAGGTGCCGCGCCGGTGCGCGTCCAGGTGCAGCCCGTAGCGCGGCGCGCGCCCGGTGAGCGCCGCGGCGAGCGCCGAAGGGCCGCCCTCGAAGTTGCTGCGCGCGCCCAGCACGCTGTTGGCGTAGATCACCGAGCCGGTGTCGCCGAAGGCCAGATGCTCGCCCAGCACCGGCGGCATGATCGTCTGGTAGTTGATGCAGGTGTCGGTCATCAGGACGCCCAGCGCCTCGAAGGCCGTGACCATACGCCGTTCGAGCTCGACAAAGGACCGGTCCTGGCGCAGCCGCTCGTAGGCCTTGAAGTCGGTACCGCGCGGATCGGTGATGGTCGGCACAACGACCTTGCGCTGCGAGTCCGGCCCTGCGGCCAGGCGTTCCAGGAACGCGACCCCGGCCTCGCCGAGCGCCTCGCTGTCGGCCATGATATGGACCTGGGTGACCTCGACCAGGTCCTCGGCGTCGAAGAACCCGGCGACCTGGACCAAGTGCTCCATGGCCAGGCGCCGCGGCTCGCCCCGCGCGCCGGACAGCATGGCCCCTTCGTCGTCCGTCAGTGCAATCATTGTCGGAAGGACTCTCTCCCGGTCATACCAAGATCATGCCGCCTGCCGGGCGAAACGGCCAGAAAGAAGAGCGGCGTCAGCTGGGGGCGCCAGCGTTCGGCCGGTGCAGGCTGTCCTTCAGCAGGACCGCGAAGTCCTCGGTGAGGCCCGACCTGGGGCGGTGGGCGGGGTAGAGCAGGGCGGTGTTGAAGAAGATCGCGGGCCGGAACGGCCGGACGACGACGCCCCGCTCGGCGAAGTCGGCGGCGGTGAAGGGATCGACGATGCCGGCGCCCCGGCCGCGCTCGACCAGCTGGCAGACCACCGCCGAGAGCTGCGCGACCACCTGGACCGAACGCTTGACGCCGGCCTCTTCGAAGGCCTGATCGATCTCGAAGCGGACCCGGTGCTCGGTGCCGAGCGAGACGAAGGGCACGCCTCCGAGATCGCGCGGCTCGATCACGGTCTTGGATGCCAAGGGGTGCCCGGCGGGCAGCACGCAGACCGCCTCGCTCGGATCCAACGGCTCGACCTCGATCGCCGGATGGTCGACCGGCATCACCGCCAGACCGAGGTCGAACTGCTGGGCGGCGATCCAGTCGATCACCTTCTCGGACGAGCGCACCTCCAGGGTCACGTTGAGGCCCGGGCGCGTCTCCAAGAAGCGGTCGAGCACCTTCGGCACGAAGCCGAGCGTCAGCGCCGGCATGCCGACGATGCGCAGGTGGCCGGTTCGGTTGGCGCGGATGTCCTCGGCCGTGCGGGCCAGCTTGTCGATGCCGATGAAGGACTTCTCGACCTCGCCGTCGAAGATCTCCGCCTCCGGCGTCGGGAAGAGACGCCCCTTGATCCGCTTGAACAAGGCAAAGCCGAGGTCCCGTTCGAGCTGGCCGATCATGCGGCTCACGGCCGGCTGCGACACGCGCAGCATGGCCGCCGCCTCGGTCGTCGTGCCGGCGACCATCAGGGCGTGAAAGGCCTCGATATTGCGGATCTTCACGGCACGCTCGTTTCAACGAAGGAAGTACAGGCTATAACCTTTGCGCATAGATAACACGATTCTTGATATTTGACAGCATACGTTTTCCCGGTGTTTGCTTACATCCTGCCGTATTCGTTTCCGATCGGATTTCGATCAATCAGGATTCACACGCAAGGATGGGGAGGCAGAGGATGAAGAAGATAGCGCTCTTGGCGGGGTGCGTGGCCTTGGCGGCCGCAGTCGCGCCGGCCCAGGCGGAAACGCCGACGCTCTATTTCGGCTCCTACGGGGGCTCCCACGAAAAGCTCATGAAGGAGCGGATCATTCCGCCCTTCGAGCAGGCCAACAACGCCAAGGTGGTCTTCGTCGCCGGCAACTCGACGACGACCCTGGCGCGCCTGCAGGCCCAGAAGGGCCAGCAGGAGCTGGACGTCGTGTTTCTCGACGATGGCCCGATGTACCAGGCCGTCGCGCTCGGCTACTGCGACGACGTGGCCCAGGCGGCGATCTTCGACGACATCTACGACATCGCCAAGATGGGCACCTCCAAGGCGGTCGGCGTCGGCTTCGTCGCCACCGGCCTGTCCTACAGCAAGGAGATGTTCGAGAAGAACGGCTGGTCGCCACCGACCTCGTGGAACGACCTGGCCGATCCCAAGTTCAAGGGCAAGGTCGTGGTGCCGCCGATCACCAACACCTACGGCCTGCACGCGCTGATCATGATGGCCCGTCAGAACGGCGGCGGCGTGAACAAGATCGATCCCGGCTTCGATGCCATGATCGAGAAGGTCGGCCCCAACGTGCTGACCTACGAGCCCTCATCGGGCAAAATGTCCGAGCTGTTCCAGAGCGGCGAGATCGCCCTTTCGGTATGGGGCAGCGGGCGCCTGAAGGCGCTCAACGACACCGGATTCCCGGGCGGCTTCGCTTATCCCAAGGAGGGCGCGGTGGCGCTCATGGTGGCGACCTGTCCGGTTGTCGGCAGCGACGTTCCGGAGCTCGCCCAGAAGTTCGTCCAGTACGTCATGTCGCCCGAGGTCCAGGTCCTCTTGGCCGAGACCAACGGCTGGGGCCCGACCAACAAGAAGACGGTCCTCGAGAAGTCGCTGGGCGACAGTCTGCCCTACGGTCCGGAGAAGATCGGCAGTCTGATCGCAGTCGACTGGAACGTGATCAACCCCGCGCGCGGGGACTGGACCAAGCGCTGGAACCGCGAGGTCGAGCAGTAGGATCGCGCAAATCGGGGCGCGGCCGGCCGTCGCGCCCCGGTTCTTATCCCAGCCAGCTGTGACAGGACATCCGAGATGTCGTTCCTACGACTTCAGGGATTGGTCAAGCGATTCGGCGATTTCGTTGCCGTCGACGACGTGAGCCTCGAGGTCGAGAAGGGCGAGTTCGTCTCGCTGCTCGGACCCTCGGGCTGCGGCAAGACCACGACGCTGCAGATGATCGCCGGCTTCGAGGAGCCCAGCGAAGGCCGCATTTTCATCGACGGCAAGGACATCACCGGGGTCAAGGCGAGCCAGCGGGGCATCGGCATCGTGTTCCAGAGCTATGCGCTCTTCCCGCACATGTCGGTGTTCCAGAACGTCAGCTTCGGGCTCGAAATGCGCAAGGTGCCCGAAGCCGAACGTAAGAAACGGGTCATGGAGACCCTCGACCTGGTGCACCTGGGAGACTTCGCCCAGCGCTTTCCCCGGGAGCTGTCGGGTGGCCAGCAGCAGCGCGTCGCCCTGGCCCGCGCCCTGGTGATCAAGCCCGAGGTCCTGCTGCTCGACGAGCCGTTGTCCGCGCTCGACGCCAAGATCCGCGAGGACATGCAGATCGAGCTGCGCGGCATCCAGCGGACCGTCGGCACGACCACGATCCTGGTCACCCACGACCAGTCCGAGGCGCTCTCGATGAGCGACCGCGTCGCGGTGATGAACGAAGGCCGCCTAGTCCAGGTCGACATGCCCTACCAGGCCTACGAGTTTCCCGAAACGCCCTTCGTCTCGAGCTTCCTCGGCAAGTCCAACAGGTTCTCGGGCGTGGTCAGCGGGCAGAGCAACGGCAAGCTGAAGGTCAAGGTCGGCGAGCTGGAGTTCGAGGCCGAGGCGGGCAGGGGCCCCCGCGAAGGCCCGGTGCACCTCTCGGTGCGTCCCGAAAAGCTGCTGCTGACCGCCCCCGCCGAGGGCCGGTTCACGGGCCGGGTCCACACCCGGATCTTCCTCGGCAACCACTGGGTCTACCAGATCGACAGCCCCTTCGGCCCGCTGCTCGCGAGCCACCACAACGCCGGCATCCAGAGCGTCGCGGAGGGCGAGGAGGTCGGCCTGACCTGGGCGGTCGAGGAGCTGCGCGTACTGGCGCCGGAGGAGGCCGGCGATGGCTGAGGCGATCGCGCGCCGCACGCTGATCCCGCCCTACCTGCTGAGCGCGCCGGCGCTGTTGCTCTACTGCGCGCTGCTGCTGACGCCCATGCTCATGACCTTCCTGCTGAGCTTCAACAGCTTCGACCTCTATACCGGGATCAAGCCGGACTACAGCCTCGCCAACTATCTCGAGGTGATCCAGGACAAGTACTTCCACGTCATCTTCCTGCGCACCTTCGGCATGGCGCTTGTCGTCACGCTGATCTGCGCGCTGCTCGGCGCGCCCGAGGCCTACATCCTCAACCGCATGGCCAATCCGTGGAAATCCCTGTTCCTGCTGGCCGTGCTCGGGCCGCTGTTGATCTCGGTCGTGGTCCGCACCCTGGGCTGGGCGCTGCTGTTCGGCAAGGAGGGGGCGATCAACATGACGCTGATGGGGCTCGGCCTGGTCGACGAGCCGGTCAAGCTGATCTTCACCAGCACCGGCGTCGTCATCGCGCTGGTCCACGTCCTGGTACCGTTCATGGTGATCTCGGTCTGGGCCTCCCTGCAGAAACTGGACCCGGCCACCGAGCGCGCCGGCCTGTCGCTCGGCGCCTCGCAGTTCACCGTGCTGCGCCGGGTCGTGGTGCCGCAGGTCATGCCCGGCGTGCTCTCCGGCAGCCTGATCGTCTTCGCGTTGACCGCCAGCGCTTTCGCGACCCCGGCCATCCTGGGCGGCCGGCGGCTCAAGGTCGTCGCGACGACGGCCTACGACGAATACCTGAACACGCTCAACTGGCCGCTCGGCGCCGCCATCGCGATCCTGCTGCTGGCCGCCAACGTGATCATCATCACGTCCTACAACCGGGTGATCGAGAAGAAGTACGCCGAGGCCTTCGGATGAGCAAGAACGGCCCCATCGCGCTGATCTTCCACACGGCGTTCATCGTCTTCATGCTGGCGCCCTTAGTCGTGGTCTGCCTGGTCGCCTTCACCTCGAAGGGCTACATCTCGATGCCGACCGAGGGATTCTCGCTGCGCTGGTTCCGCGCCATCCTGGAGAACCCGGACTTCATCGACGCCTTCCTGATGAGCCTCTACCTGGCGATCGTCTCGGCCAGCATCGCGCTCGCCATCTCGGTGCCGGCCTCGCTGGCCATCGCGCGGCACCGCTTTCCCGGGCGCGCCGCCTTCACCGCCTTCTTCCTGTCGCCGCTGATGATCCCGCACGTCGTGCTCGGCGTCTCCTTCCTGCGCTTCTTCACCGAGGTCGGGCTGAGCGGCACCTTCGTCGGTCTGGCGTTGAGCCACGTGATCATCATCATGCCCTATGCCCTGCGCCTGGTACTGGCCTCGGTCACCGGGCTGTCGCGCGACGCCGAATCGGCCGCCGTCTCGCTCGGCGCCTCGAACTGGACGGTGTTCCGCCGGATCACCCTGCCGCTGATCGTCCCGGGCATCGCCGGCGGCTGGGTGCTGGCCTTCATCACCAGCTTCGACGAACTCACCATGACCGTCTTCGTGGCCTCGCCCAGCACGATCACGCTGCCGGTGCGCATGTACAACCACATCACCGAGACGATCGATCCGCTGATCGCCTCGCTCTCGGCCGCCCTGATCTTCGTCACAGTGATCTTCATGGTGATCCTCGACCGTCTCTACGGCCTCGACAAGCTGCTGGTCGGGAGGGGCACCTGATGCGCGGCGCCGACACCCTGGTGATCGGCGGCGGCCTGGTCGGCGCGGCCATCGCCTACGGCCTGGCGCGGCGCGGGGTCTCGACCATCCTGGTCGACGAGGGCGACATGGCCTTCCGGGCTTCGCGCGGCAACTTCGGCCTGGTCTGGGTTCAGGGCAAGGGCGACGGCATGCCGGGCTACGCAGCCTGGACGCGCCTCTCGGCCGACCTCTGGCCGCGCTTCGCCGAAGAGCTGGGCGAGGAGACCGGCATCGCCACGGTCTACGACAAGCCGGGCGGCTTCTATCTCTGCCGCAGCGAGGCGGAGCTCGCCGAGCAGGAGACGCGGCTCCAAAGGATCAGGGCCAAGAACACCGCGCCCGGTCCGGACTACGAGGTGCTCGACCACCAGGCCCTGGCCGAGCGGCTGCCCGGCCTCGGCCGGGCCGTGGTCGGCGGCACCTACTGCCCGCACGACGGCCACTGCAACCCCTTGTTCCTGCTGCGCGCGCTCCACGTCGGCCACGCCGCGCTCGGCGGCCGCTATCTGCCGAACCGGCGGGTCGCGGACATCCTGCCCGAAGCCGGCGGCTTCACCGTCGTGACCGACGGCGGCAAGGTCCAGGGCGACCGGGTCGTGCTCGCCGCCGGGCTCGGCAGCGCGCGGCTGGCGCCCAAGCTCGGGCTGTCGGTTCCCGTCGTGCCGCAGCGCGGACAGGTCCTGGTGACCCAGCGGGCCGAGCCGAGGCTCGCCCATCCGACCGTCTATGTGCGCCAGACGGGCGAGGGGTCGTTTCTCCTCGGCGATTCCCACGAGGACGTCGGCTTCGACGAGGGCACCACGCCCGAAGCGATGACGTTCATCGCCCGGCGCGCGCTCGACTTCTTCCCCTATTTGGCCGAGCTGCCCGTGGTCCGGGTCTGGGGGGCGCTCAGGGTCATGACCCCGGACGGCTTTCCGGTCTACGACCGCTCGCGCGAGCATTCGGGCGCGTTCAGCGCGGCCTGCCACAGCGGCGTCACCCTGGCCGCGGCGCACGCCGAGCGTCTGGCCGGCTTTGTCGCCGAGGGTGCACTGCCGGCAGAGTTCCGTGGCTTCTCAGCGGACAGGTTCGATGTTCAAGAAGCTGCATGACGACGGCGCAGAGCGGGTCACCGTGACCATCGACGGCCGGGAGGCGCGGGTGCCGGCGGGCGAGACCGTGGCCGCGGCGGCCCTGATCCACGGCTTGCAACCGTTTCGCACCAGCGCGGTCTCGGGCGCGCCGCGCGCGCCCTACTGCATGATGGGGGTCTGCTTCGACTGCCTGGTCGAGATCGACGGCACGCCGAACCGCCAGGCCTGCCAGGTCCGGGTCGCGGAGGGCATGGCGATCAGGCGCCAGGACGGCGCCGGCGAGACCGCGCCATGACCGCGCGCCACGAGCTCGCCGTGATCGGCGCTGGGCCGGCCGGCCTGGCCGCGGCCGCGACGGCGGCCGAGCTCGGCCTGAAGGTCGCGCTCTTCGACGACCAGCCGGCGCCCGGCGGCCAGATCTACCGCGGCGTCGAGCGGACGCCGCTCGCCGACCCGGCGGTGCTCGGCGACGACTACCGGCGCGGCGCGGACCTGGCCGAGGCCTTCCGGGCGAGCGGCGCGGCCTATCATCCCTCCTGCGGCGTCTGGCTGCTGACGCCGGAGCGCGAGCTCGGCCTGCTCGACAACGGCCAGGCGCGCTTCGTGACGGCCGGGCGCGTGATCATCGCCGGCGGCGCCATGGAGCGCCCCGTGCCGTTCCCCGGCTGGACCCTGCCCGGCGTTATGACCGCCGGCGCCGGACAGATCCTCCTGAAGTCGGCCGGCATGGTGCCCGGGAAGGGCGTCGTGCTCGCGGGGACCGGTCCGCTGCTGCTCCTGCTTGCCGCCCAGTACCTGCGCGCCGGGGTACAAATCGCGGCGCTGCTCGACATGACGCCGCCATCGAACGCGCTGCGCGCCCTGCCGCACCTGCCGGCGGCCCTGTCCGCGTTCGGCACGCTGGCCAAGGGCCTGGCGCTGAAGCGCGAGATCCACCGGGCCGGCGTCCGCGTCGTCAAGGGCGTCACGAGCCTGCGCGCGCTCGGGGAGGCGCGCCTCGAGGCGGTCGCCTACGAGGCCGGCGGGCGCGAGCAGAGGCTCGACAGCGAGCTGTTGCTGGTCCACTTCGGCGTGATCCCGGAGAGCAACACGACCCGCTCGCTCGGCATCCGCCATCTCTGGGACTCCCGGCAACTCTGCTGGCGGCCCGTGGCCGATGCATGGGGCAACACCGGTGCCGAGGGTTTCGCGGTGGCCGGCGACGGCGCCGGGATCGGCGGCGCGCTGGCGGCCGAGTACGCCGGCCGGCTGGCCGCGCTCGAGGCGGCGCGCGCGCTGGGGCGCATTGACGCCGCCGAGCGGGACCGCAGCGCCGCGCCGGTCAGGGCGGCGCTGGCAAAGGAGCGCCGCGTGCGCCCCTTCCTGGACGTCCTGTTCCAGCCGGCACCCGAGCTGATCTCGCAACTCGCCGACGACACCGTCGTCTGCCGCTGCGAGGAGGTCACGGCAGGGCAGATCCGCGAGGCGGTCGGCCAGGGCTGCACCGGGCCCAACCAGCTGAAGTCCTTCACCCGCTGCGGCATGGGGCCGTGCCAGGGCCGCCAGTGCGGCACCACGGTCTCGCAGCTGATCGGCCACACCCTGGGCCGCCCGGTCGAGGAGATCGGCGCCTACCGCATCCGGCCGCCGCTCAAGCCGATCGGCCTGACCCAACTCGCCGCACTGGACGGGGAGGGGGAGGCGGCGGCGTGAATCTAGACGCCGTCGTCGTCGGCGGTGGCCTCCACGGTTGTTCGGCGGCGTTGCAGCTGGCGCTGCGCAAGCTGCGCTGCCTGGTGATCGAGAAGGATACCGTGGGCCGCCACGCCTCGGGCGTGAATGCCGGCGGCGTCCGGCGGCTGGACCGCGACCCGGCGGAGATCCCGCTTTCGGTCGCGGCCATGGAGATGTGGTGGGCCATCGCCGAGCTGGTCGGCGACGACTGCGGTTTCCGCCTGTCCGGCCAGATCAAGATCGCGCAAAACGAAACCGAGCTAGCGGTTTTGGAAGAGCGGGCCCGGCTGGTGCGCTCCTTGGGCTACGAGCACGAGGAGCCGGTCGGCGCGAACGAGCTGTTCCGGCTGGTGCCGGCGCTGTCGCGCCACTGCGTCGGCGGCTTGGTCGCGCGCGAGGACGGCTTCGCCCAGCCCTACCAGACGACCAAGGCGTTTCGGGACAAGGCGGCATCGCTCGGCGTGCGCTTCCTCGAGGGCACACGGGTGCTGGGCGTCGAGCGCAAGGCGGGCGACTGGATCGCCGAGACCGACCGGGGCCGTTTCGCCGCACCCGTGCTCGTCAACTGCGCCGGCGGCTGGGGCGACGCGATCGCGGCGGCGACCGGCGACCCGGTGCCCTTCGAAGTCGTCGCGCCGATGATGATGGTGAGCGCGCGCCTGCCGCCCTTCCTGACCCCGGTGGTCGGCGCGGCCGGCCGCAAGCTGTCGTTCAAGCAGATGGACAACGGCACCGTGGTGATCGGCGGCGGCCACTTCGGCGGCGCCGACGCCGAGGCCGGCACCACCTCGCTCGACTTCCGCGCCCTGGCCGAGAGCGCGCGCACCGTGGCCGAGCTGTTCCCGATCATGCGGGGCGCATCCATCGTGCGCTGCTGGGCCGGCCTGGAGGGCTTCGTCGCCGACGGCCTGCCGGTCATCGGCCCCGGCACCGGCGAGCCGGGGATCTATCACGCCTTCGGCTTCTCGACCCACGGCTTCCAGCTCGGCCCCGCGGTCGGCCGGATCGTCGCCGACCTCGTCACCCGAGGCGAGAGCGACCTGCCGATAGAGCCGTTTCGCATCGACCGCTTCGCAAAACCGCCTTCGGCGGTTCCTCATCCTTCGGCAGGCTCAGGATGAGGGTCATTACATGAATGAAATCAATCGTTTGCCTCATGTTGAGCTTGTCGAAACATGAGGAGCGTTCGAAGAACGCGTCTCGAACAATAGGCCGTGAGGCACAGCCTTCGGGTCTCGGGGCAAGAACGACACGGGCCCGAAGCGCGGTGCGTTCCCGGCCCATCGCCGTGCCGTTTACGATAGGTCAGACGACCGTGTAGTCCTTGTACTTGTCGAGCAGGCGGACCGGCTTCTTGAGGGCGTCGCGGCGGAACGGATCGCCGAGCTCGCGGGTGCACATGACCTTGAGGATCGTGGTCTTGCCCTGCTTCTGCGCGTCGCAGGCCTTGTCCTGGACCTCGATAGCTGCGTCGCCGAGCGCGCTCTTGAACTGCTCCGGCGTTCCCTTGAGCAGCTTGGAGGCGGCATAGGCAGCATGGGCCGGGTCCATCGTGTAATACCAAAGGTCGTTATTATTCACCGTTGGTATAACAGGAACGCCGCGGCGAGGGCGGCGAGCCTGGCTGCGACCCGGCGGCTGGCCTGAAGCTTTCTCGAATTCTGGCACTATGCGTCCGGGGCTCTTGCCGCTATCTGGACAGAGGATCCTTAGGGCTTTTCAGCCCCGGGGTCAGGAACTAGCCTCTAAATGGTTTTGGTGGCGGGATTAACGCCGGATGGGGACTTCGTCCGGCCGAAATGTGCTTTAACCAAGGACAACGTTGGAAGGAAGGGGTGCGTCGCGATGAAAATGACGACTGAAGAGGCCTTTGTGAAGGTCCTGCAAATGCATGGCATCGAGCAAGCGTTTGGCATCATCGGCTCGGCCTTCATGCCGATTTCCGATCTTTTCCCGAAAGCCGGCATCACCTTTTGGGACGTGGCCCACGAGACGAACGGCGGCTTGATCTGTGACGGCTATACCCGGGCAACCGGGAAAATAGCCATGGCCATTGCACAGAACGGGCCGGGCGTCACCGGCTTCGTAACGCCGATCAAGACCGCCTACTGGAACCACACGCCGATGCTTCTGGTCACTCCGCAGGCCGCCAACAAGACGATCGGGCAGGGTGGCTTCCAGGAGGTCGAGCAGATGGACCTGTTCAAGGACATGGTCTGCTACCAGGAAGAGGTTCGCGACGCCTCGCGGATCCCCGAGGTCCTCAATCGCGTGATCGAAAAGGCGATCCGCGGCTCGGCGCCCGCGCAAATCAACGTTCCGCGTGATTATTGGACCCAGGTGATCGACGTCGACCTGCCGCAGATCGTCCGGCTCGAACGCCCCGCGGGCGGGGCCGCCGCGATCGCCGAGGCCGCCAAGTTGCTGTCCGAAGCCAAGTTCCCCGTCATCCTGTCGGGTGCCGGCGTGGTGATCGGCAACGCCATCCCCGAGTGCCAGGCCCTGGCCGAACGCCTCGATGCGCCGGTCGCCAGCGGCTACCAGCACAACGACAGCTTCCCTGGCAGCCACCCTCTGGCCGCGGGGCCCCTGGGATACAACGGCTCCAAGGCGGCGATGGAGCTGATCGCGAAGGCGGACGTGGTCCTGGCCTTGGGCACGAGGCTCAATCCCTTCTCGACCCTGCCGGGCTATGGCATCGACTACTGGCCCAAGGATGCCAGCATCATCCAGGTCGACATGAATTCCGACCGGATCGGCTTGACCAAGAAGGTCACCGTTGGAATTTGCGGCGACGCCAAGCTGGTGGCGCAGCAGATCCTGGCGCAGCTGTCTCCGACTGCCGGCGACGCCGGCCGGGAAGAGCGCAAGGCGACCATCCACCAGTGCAAGTCGTCGTGGCTGCAGGCGCTCAGCAGCATGGACCACGAAGACGACGATCCGGGGACGACCTGGAACAAGGAGTCGCGCGAGCGGGACGCCGACCGCATGTCGCCGCGCAAGGCCTGGCGGGCCGTTCAGGCCGGGCTTCCCAAGGGCGCGATCATTTCCACCGACATCGGCAACAACTGTGCGATCGGCAATGCCTATCCGACCTTCGAGGAAGGCCGTAAGTATCTGGCCCCGGGGCTTTTCGGTCCTTGCGGTTACGGCTTCCCGTCCATAATCGGCGCCAAGATCGGCTGCCCGGACGTGCCGGTGGTCGGCTTCGCCGGTGACGGTGCCTTCGGCATCAGCATGAACGAAATGACCTCGATCGGCCGCGAGGAGTGGCCCGCGGTCACCATGGTCATCTTCCGCAACTACCAATGGGGCGCCGAAAAGCGCAACTCTATCCTTTGGTACGACAACAACTTCGTCGGCACCGAGCTGGATCCCCATCTGAGCTATGCCAAGGTGGCCGAGGGCTGCGGCCTGAAAGGGGTGACGGTCACCACCCAGGCGGAGCTCACCGGCGCGCTGGAGGAAGCCTGCAAGGCGCAGAAGGACGGCGTCACAACCTTCATCGAAGTCATCCTCAACCAGGAGCTCGGCGAGCCCTTCCGCCGGGATGCAATGAAGAAACCCGTTGCCGTCGCGGGGATCAAGCGCGAGGACATGCGCCCGCAACAGTCGGTTTAGGCGTTGTTAAGAGAGCGCCGTTGGCCGAATCGAGCCTGATGCCAGGCGACCGTGCTTGAGGTCGTCTGGCACCGCTATTAGTCTGCGGTCTCTCAACCGGACAAGGAGGGTAAGCTGCGATGACCAAGGTCGCTTTCATCGGATTGGGCGTCATGGGCTATCCCATGGCCGGGCACCTCAAGGCCGGGGGCCACGAGGTCACGGTCTACAACCGCAGCAAGGCCAAGGCCGAAGCCTGGGTCGAGCAGCACGGCGGCGCCCTGGCCGAAAGGCCGCGCCAAGCCGTCGAGGGCGCCGAGATCGCGTTCTCCTGCGTCGGCAACGACGACGACCTGCGCGGTGTCGTCCTGGGCGACGACGGCATCCTCGCCGGGCTGTCCCGCGGCAGCATCTACGTCGACAACACCACGGCCTCGGCCGAGGTGGCGCGCGAGCTCCACGCGATCGGCAAGGAGCGGGGCATCGAGGCGATCGACGCGCCGGTCTCCGGCGGCCAGGCGGGCGCCGAGAACGGTGTCCTGACCGTCATGTGCGGCGGCGACGAGGCGCCCTTCGCCACGGCCCAGCCGGTCATCGACTGCTACGCCAAGGCGGTCACGCTGATGGGCCCCTCGGGCGCCGGCCAGCTCACCAAGATGGTCAACCAGATCTGCATCGCGGGCCTGGTGCAGGGGCTGGCCGAGGGCATGAACTTCGGCCTCAAGGCCGGGCTCGACATGGAGAAGGTGATCGCCGTCATCGGCAAGGGCGCGGCCCAGTCCTGGCAGATGGACAATCGGGCCTCGACCATGTGCAAGGGCGAGTTCGAGTTCGGCTTCGCCGTCGACTGGATGCGCAAGGACATGGGGATTTGCTTCGCCGAGGCGCGGAACAACGGCGCGCGCCTGCCGGTCGCCGCCCTGGTCGACCAGTTCTACGCCCAGGTCCAGGCCCGCGGCGGCAACCGCTGGGACACCTCCAGCCTGATGCACCTGCTGCTGAACGATTGATACCAGGAGTCGTGGGCCGACCGAGCTCCCGGTTGCCCGCCGACAGCAAGCCGGAACGTGCTAGTGTACACTGTGAGAATGGTGGGATAGGCACGCCATGGGGGAAGCACCGATGCCGATCCGGAGCCGAGCGGGGACAGGGGCCGCTGCGCTCGGTCTCTTGACGCTTGCGGCTCTGCTCGCGGCCACGACGCCGGGGGCGGCCGAAGAGCCCGCCGGCGATCCGCCGGTTGTCCCGCTCGAGGTCTGGCAAGGCGACCTCGACGGCATGATCGAGCGGCGCCGTATACGGGTCCTGGTAAGCCTCAGCAAGACCTTCTACTTCCTCGACAAGGCCGATCAGCGGGGGCTGACCTACGAGCTCATGAAGGCCTTCGAGAAGGACCTGAACAAGCGCCTCAAGCTGAAGACCCGGAAAATCCACATGGTGTTCATACCGGTGCGCCGCGACGAGCTCCTGCCGGCCCTGGTGGAAGGCCGCGGGGACATTGCCGCGGCGAACCTGACCATCACCCCGGAGCGAAGGAAGCTGGTCGACTTCTCCAACCCCTATCTCGAGGGCGTGAGCGAGATTCTCGTCACCGGACCGGCGGCGCCCGCACTCGAAAGCCTCGAGGACCTGGTCGGCCGGGAGATACATGTGCGGCGGTCCAGCAGCTACTACGAGAGCCTTGCGAGGCTGAACCGGACCTTCCGCGCCTCGGGCAAGACCGAGATCTCCCTGATCCCCGCCGACGAGAATCTCGAGGACGAGGACCTGCTCGAGATGGTCAACGCGGGCCTCATTCCGATGATCGTGATGGACAGCCACAAGGCCGAGTTCTGGGAGCGGATCTTCGAGGATATCGAGCTGCGTCCGGACCTCGCCGTGAACAGGGGCGGCCGGATCGCCTGGGCGGTCCGCAAGGGCAGCCCGGAGCTCGTGAAGGAGATCAACGTCTTCGTAAAGAAGCACAAGAAGGGCACGCTCGTCGGAAACATCCTGTTCAAGCGATACCTGAAGGATACGAACTGGGTCCGAAACGCGCTTTCGGGTGGGGAGATCAAGCGGTTCCAGGAGACCCTCGGGCTCTTCAAGAAACACGCCGAAGAGTTCGGCTTCGACTCGCTCATGATCGCGGCCCAGGCCTACCAGGAATCCCGCATCGACCAGAGCAAGCGCAGCCCGCGAGGGGCCATCGGCATAATGCAGATCCTACCCAGTACGGCCGCGGACCCCAACGTCGATGTTCCCGGAATCGAGGAGACCGAGAACAACATTCTTGCCGGCGTCAAGTATCTGCGTTTCATCGCGGACCGGTACTTCGCCGACGAGGGCATGGATCCCTTGAACAGGCTCCTCTTCGCTTTCGCCGCCTACAATGCGGGGCCCGCGAAGATCAGCCGCCTGCGCAGGCGCGCCGCCCGGGAAGGGCGCGACCCGAATGTCTGGTTTCGCAACGTCGAGCTTGTCGCGGCCAAGGCGATCGGGCGCGAGACGGTTCAGTACGTCAGCAACATCTACAAGTACCACATCGCCTACAAGGGCATCGTCGCGCGCTCTGCCGAGCGGCAGGCGGTCAAGCAGCCGGCCAGCGTGCAGTGACCGGCGCCGAAGCCGGGCCGCGCACCCCCGAGGACTCCCAGACGTGTCGGTTCAAAGCGCCTTCGGCCTGATCGTCTTGACCGCCTTGGCGCTGGTCTCGGCGGAGCGGGGCAGCGGGGTACCCCTGGTCCGCCGGCTGCGGATCGCCGGGATCGGTCTCGCGGCCCAGATCCTGCTCGCCCTGGTCCTGCTCGAGCTGCCGCCGGTGCAGCAGGTCTTCGTCTGGCTGAACGGCGCGGTCTCGGCCCTGCAGGCGGCGACCGACGCCGGAACCGGCTTCGTCTTCGGCTATCTCGGCGGCGGACCGCTGCCCTTCGAGGAGAGCCAGCCCGGGGCCAGCTTCATCCTGGCCTTCAGGGCGCTGCCGCTGATCCTGGTGATGAGCGCGCTGTCGGCCCTGCTGTTTCACTGGCGGATCCTGCCCTGGATCGTGCGGGGCTTTTCCCGGGCGCTGGAGAAGAGCCTCGGCATCGGCGGTGCGGTCGGCCTCGGCGCCGCGGCCAACGTCTTCGTCGGCATGGTCGAGGCGCCGCTGCTGATCCGCCCCTTCGTCGCCAGGCTGTCGCGCGCCGAGCTCTTCATGGTGATGACCTGCGGCATGGCGACCATCGCCGGCACGGTCATGGTGCTCTACGCGACGATCCTGGGGCCGGTGATCCCCGACGCGCTCGGCCACCTGCTGGCCGCCTCGCTGATCAGCGCACCGGCCGCCATCACCGTGGCCCGCCTGATGGTTCCGGACGCCGGCAAGCCGACCGCGGCCAAGCTCGACCTGGGGGAAGCGCCGCAGGGCGCCATGGACGCGATCGCGCGCGGCACCTTGAGCGGCGTCGGCCTGCTGCTCAACGTCTGCGCCATGCTGATCGTCCTGGTCGCCCTGGTCCATCTGGTCAACCAGATCCTGGGGCTGGGCCCGGCGGTCGCCGACGCGCCGCTCTCCCTGCAGCGGCTGCTGGGCTGGCTGCTGGCGCCGGTCGCCTGGCTGATGGGTCTGCCGTGGGCCGAGGCGGCGAGCGGCGGCGGGCTGCTGGGAACCAAGATCGTGCTCAACGAGTTCATCGCCTATCTGGAGCTGGCGGCTTTGCCCGAGGAGACCCTCACCGAGCGCAGCCGCCTGATCATGACCTACGGGCTCTGCGGCTTCGCCAATTTCGGCAGCCTCGGGATCATGATCGGCGGCCTGGGCACCATCGCGCCGGAGCGGCGCGGCGAGATCGTCGCGCTCGGT
>CAMYKD010000073.1 GCA_947258885.1 uncultured Kiloniellales bacterium
CAATGTCCGGGGCGGCCATGATGGTTCTTTGAAGATTATGCGCTGATATCTGTCAAGAATTCGATCAGTTTCGTTTTTATTTTTGCTTTCGACTGCCTTTCTCAAGAGAAGTTTGACTGCATAATCGCGGTGGTCCGATTCTTGATAGCGATCAATAAAGGTTTCGATCGCATAGATCGCCTCCTTGCCTTCCGCCGCTGCTCCCTTGCCGAGAAGAGCAAGGTCATAGATGTATGAATTCGGAAACTTATAGATGATCTCGTCGTAATCTTTGAAAATAAAGTAGATGTAGTCAATAAATCCATGACGCCTCTCCCGCAAGAGCCGTTTTGCGAACTCCACGTCTTCATCCGTGCTAAAGCCGTATCGCGTATGCTCCGGAACGGAGCTTTGCTCCAACGCCCTCATGTCATGGAGATGAATGGGAATCCAAACCTCTGAAAAATCGTCGCGTCGACACTTCTTGTCCTTTCTTATGTTGTGCAGGACCTTTCGTGCGTAGTCATGACCGAATTTGTGTGTCAGCGCTCGTAGATGGGCGTGAATATCGTGCCGAAATCGGAAACTCCAGCTCGGCCGTGACGAATACTGGCGGCATATGAACTGGAGGCCCTGTACATGTCGTCCGGAGCCAAAATAACTCGCGTTCACCAGGCCTTCGACCGCATTATAACCTGTATCTTCCTTCTTGAACTTGCTCACGACTTCTTCGAAAAGGGATGCCGACAATGAATATTGCCCTTGCTCGAAAACATATTTAGCCAACGCTAAGTCTTCCACGAGTTTCGACGATTGTTCTGGGATGGTATTCTTGGCTTCCGCCAAAAGTTCCGGACTGGTTTTTCTAATTTCACGCACAATGTCGGCCGCCATGACGCGTATTTTGTTTTCGTTTTCCCGAAAGATCAGGACTCTCGATCCCCCTGTGGCAATGACATTTATGCTGTCATTTCCACCATTAATTTGATTTCTTTCGACATCGCGACTAGACGGCGCCGCGAACGCGCTGATATCAGATGCCTCACAGTATAAAACCGGGAAAATTAAAAGCGTTAGATATTTCTTAATCCGTCGAAACATTGGATCCTCCACTTGAAATGATATTAGTACTATTGTCCCCACCATTTATCTGATTTGTTACAGAAGAATCCCCGCCAAATAAGTGGGAGGACAGAAAAATTGCGCCCATTACCAAAGCAACCAGCGCAAAGGCATATTGTATTCCTTTCAATGAGGCATCATTGTTATAAATGATGTCCCGCCCAGCGATGGTTGTGGTGGATACGGTCCCTGGTTCCGGCGGTGCTCCAGGATCGGAAGACCCAAACTTTTTGGAATAATGTCGTACTAATCCAACTATGATGGCAGTGACACTGCTTCCTCCGAACAACCACTCGGAATTCTCACTCAAGAAAGCAAGGATGCGGGTCATTAGGTGCCTCGCTTTGCTATTTATGGTTAACGCCAAGAACATTAGCACAATTAGATATCGAAGGCGATTCAGATCTTGGCTCGGGGTCTGCACGGCGATCTCCTCGCTTTGCTGAGTAATTCCGCTGTTCAAAGGCCGGTGCGCCGCCAATCTCGTGACGAGTGAACACACCTTGGCACTTAGGGCACGTTGTTCGACCGTCGGGAGGCCGAGACGATTCTGAATCGGTGCCCATCATGACGACATTGGAGTCAGCCGCAGGCGGTCAATCAGACGCAGGAGTTCAGCAAATAGCTGTTTCCGGCAGGTGTTAAGCCGCCCTTAAGCCCGCATAGCGAAAATCGATGGAACGGGCACACCTGCCCCTCGTGGAACCGCTCCCGTAAAGGACCGAACGTCGGGGCTTTCGATCCGGTGCCGCCACTCGTTTGGACCAATCACGATATGAGACCTCTTGCGCCAAGAGCCCTGATCGCAGCGGTCGTCGCCCTGCTCGTCGCGCTCGGGCCGGCCGGGCTCTCCGCCAAGCCGACGTTGCGCGGCGTTGCTGCAGCCGGGACCACGCTGGACGTGCTCACGTTCAATGCCTACCTGCGCCCCTTCCTGCCCGAAAACCAGGACAAGCGCATGCCGTTGATGGCCGGCGAACTCGCCGGCTACGACGTGCTGCTGCTGCAGGAGCTGTTCAGCAACTGGCACCGCAGGAAGCTGCTGCGCTCTCTCGAGGACGACTACCCCCATCAGTCGCGCGTGCTGGGGCACGACCGCGGCCTCGGCCAGGACGGCGGCGTCGTCATCGCCAGCAAATGGCCGATCGAACTGGAATTCCAACGGACCTTCGGCGCGCTCTGCGCGGGCAAGGACTGCTTCGCCGAAAAGGGCGTGCTCTACGCCCGGATCAACAAGCAGGGGCGGCGCTTCCACCTCTTCGCCACCCACCTACAGTCCGGGGCCGACAACGCGGAGCTGCGCGCCCGGCAGCTCGCCGCCATCAAGGCGTTGATCGACCGGATGCGGCTGCCGGCCGACGAACCGGTCCTGATCGGCGGCGACCTCAACGTCGACCGCCTGACGGACGCCGGGACCGGCGCGTTCGGCGCGATGATGCGCACCCTGGACGCCGGCCATCCGCCGCCGGCCGCCGACGGCGCCTACCGGCCGACCATCGATCCGGCACTGAACGGTCTGGCCGACGACAAGCGCCCGCAGTATCTCGACTATGTACTCTACTCCCGTGCCCACCTGCGGCCGACCCGCGCGTTCAATAGGGTGCGTCCGGTCGCCGCCCGGGGACGGCCGCTTTCGGACCACTTCGCGGTGCACGGGCACTTCGTCTTCGCCCCCGTCTCCCGGCCACCCGGCCCCGGGACCTTCCCCTTCGTCGAATTCTTCGACGGCGACAACGCGCGGCGCGACTTCGTCTGCAACGTGTCGCTCGAAGAGGCCCGTCAGGTCGATCTCGGGACACACCCGGACTGCGGCGGCGCCCGGGCCCGCTCGTTCAGACTGCGCGACGTCCCGGCGGGGCGGGTGATCCGCTTCTATAACGGGCCGCGCGAAAGCCGCGACACCGACTGGACGGAGATCCTCCCCAAGCGCTTCCTTGCCTCGCGGCGCTTCGAATCCTTCGAGATCAACATCGACACCGCCGATGCCAGGGTCACCTACGTCCGCCGCAACGGCCTCGACGGCCGCGTATCCCGCATCGAGATCTCGGCGGTCGCGCCGGCCGGTCCCGTTGTCCATTAGATTTCGGTTTGATCTCCCGCGCCCCGCACCTGCCTAACCAGCGCGAGGATCTCGCGGGTCGTCATCTCGGGGCACAGCCTCAGCACCGCCGCGACGGCCCGGCTGACGCGATCGCCCGGCGCCTGGCCGGCCGCCTCGGCCAGGGTCCGCCTGATCACTTCTTCGACCCGCTCCTCGGCCGGACCGGCACCTTGGACCTCATCGAGCGATCGAACGGGACGTTGCAGGTAGGGGCTGACCATCATCGCCTTGACGTCGCTTGACCGGGGGCACCGAGGGGGTCGCCCCGCTTCGGCCTGCAGTCTTTGCGATGTTCGCGATCGCCGCTGTGGTATTTCGCACAGCGCGCCCTGGCCGGATAGGCTTAGCCGGTTGCCGGGCCTCTGCCGCTATCGCGGCCTTGGCGCGCGGAGGCTCCTGCGCACCTGCTGGACCGCCGCCAACGCGTCCAGGGCGCTCATATCCGGGTGCCGCTTGAGCACCGCCATGGCGGCGCGGTCGATCTGGTCGTGCGGCCCCTTTCCGGCCGCCTTGGCCTCACGCAGGGCCCGCTTTATCACGGCCTCGAGCGGATGGGCCTTCGGCCGCGTGCCTTCGACATCCTTGAGCGATCGAACCGGGCGGAGCAGATAGGGGCTGACCATGGCCCGCCTCACGTCCAAGAACCGCCGCGGAGCGGGATCCTGCCCTGGCGGCGGCCAAACCGGCGGGCCGACGCCCGGTCTGCGGACCGGGCAAGGGACATCCGGCTCGGTTCCATCGTCACGACTCCCTCCCCGATGCCAAGGCGTGCCGCAGCGTATCCTCGAGACCGAACAGGGCGACGCGTTCCATGAACCGCGGCTTCAGGCCCGTTGTCTTGAAGGCGCCCTGCACGCGGCCCAGGTCGTCCACGCCGGTATACGCGAAGGCGAAGAGGTCCTGGGTCACGATCGTGTCGTCCTCCAGGCCAACCACCTCGGTGACGCGGGTCACGCGCCGCCGGCCGTCGTCCATCCGCTCGACATGAACGATCAGATCGACGGCCTGGGCCACCTGCGCCCGGTAGCTTCGCGCCGACACGTCGGGCGAGGCCTCCGAAACCAGGATTTCGAGCCGGCCCAGCGCCTCGCGCGGCCGCCCGGCGTGGAGCGTGGTGAGCACGCCGTCGTGGCCGCTGCTCATGGCCGTGATCAGGTCGATCGCCTCGCTGCCGCGCAGTTCGCCGACGATGATCCGGTCCGGGCGCATGCGCAGGGCGTTTGTGAGCAGCTGACGCTGGGTGATCTCGCCCCGGCCGATCCCGTTCAAGCGCCGGGTCTCGAGCGACACCACGTGGGCCTGCTGCAGCCGCAGCTCGCCGGTATCCTCTACGGTCACGATGCGTTCGTCCGGCGCGATCGTCTCCGACAGGGCACCCAAAAGCGTGGTCTTGCCGCTTCCCGAAGCGCCGGAGATCACGACATTCAGTCGGCAGCGCACCGCGATCTTGAGGACCGCGGCCATGTCCGCCGAGAGGTTGCCCTGCCTGACCATGCGATCGAGCAAGATCGCTTCGCGCGCGAACTTGCGGATGGTCATCGTAGGCCCGCCGGCCGCCAACGGCGGCATCACGATGTTGGCCCAGACGTGATCGTCGATCCGGGCGTCCATGATGGGCTGCAGCTCGTGAATCCGGCGGCCGGCGCGCTCGGCGATCCGTTCCACAACGCTCGTCAGGTGGATGGCGCCGCGGAATGCCACGTCCGTGGACTGCAGCCGGCCGCGCCTCTCCACGAAAACCGCGGCGGGCCCGTTGACCATGATTTCGCTGACCGTTTCGTCTGCGAGAAGTCTTTCGAGCGGTCCAAGGCCGATCAACTCGCCGACCAGAATATCGACCAAGTCGACTCGCTCCCGGCTATTGAGCCGCAGGTTCAAATCGACGAGGACTTCGTCGATCAGCGCGCCGATCCGACTTTCCAGGTCGCGACGCGAATCGCCCAATGGCCCTTGAGCCTCCAGCCGGTCGCTCAGGACGGCGAGCACTTGGTGGAGTTCCGCGCGCTCGACCGGAGCGGAGTCGTATAACCGGTAGACCGGTGTCTGGGCAAAGGACAGAAGCTTTGCCGACCGGCCCCCGGGCGCGTCGGCCTCGGCGGGCCGCGGCGGGGGGAACCGGTTTCCGCTGTTCGCGGGTACGCCGGTCCCGACGGGCTTGAGATCAAGCGCGCGCCGGCGGATCCGCTCGGTGATGTCAACCGCTTCCGGTGCGCTCCGGCTTCTGCGTCGACCCAACATGTACCTCGACCTTCCCTGTGACGCACGACGGTCCCCGGCCGTCCGGCATCCGGGCATTGCGAGGGCCCTGGTCGGAGCTCTTATCGAACGCTTGTTGTCGATTTTCGGATGCCATGTCGTCTTACTTGGTTAACGCTTCGTAAACTTAACGATATATAAACGAACATTTAACCAAATGCAATAGATAACCGCTTTTATTTATGGTTAACGCTTTATTATTTTAAGTTTGTTTTTGTCTAAAATTCGAGACAAATTCGATGGACTTGCCGCTTGCGCCCAAACAAGGCGGCCAGGACAACCCCTCCGAGCCGGCGAGACTGCGTGAAAGCGCATAAAACTTGTCCGGATGTTCGCGGTTTCTTCACGGCCGGGGCGGACAATAAGGCAGCCGGACCCTTGCGGCAGTCGTCCAAGGCGATGTCGCGCCGGCTGGTGGAGGCACATCGAGCCAAGCCGGACCTCGCCGAACGGCAACCGGGGTCGGGTGATCGGCACGGCGGCCTGACACATCTTGAGGGGTAGAGAACAGGATCGTGCAGGGCGTCTTGGCGACCAGTTTGCGCAAGCCGGCGGCCCGCGCGCCATGGCCCGGCAGGGCTGGGCGCCGGATCGGCGTGTTTTGCCGCATTGCCGCGGTACTGCTGGTCTGGAGTGCTGCCATCTTGCCGATGGCCCAGGCCGACGAACCTGGCGACAAACCCCAGGATTGGCGCCCATCCTCGCCTGGTGCCGGCTCCGACTTCTGGTACGACGTCCGGATCACCGGCGTGAAGGATAGCGCACTGATGGACATGCTCGAAGGATCGTCACAGCTGATCGCCCTGCGCGCACGCCCGCCCCAGACGCAGGCCGGCCTGCAGCGGCGCGCCCAGGAGGACCTGGAACGGCTGATGGCGACCTTGCGCTCCGAAGGCTTCTACGCCTCCAGTATCGACCACGAAATAGACAGCAGCGGCCGGCCGATCATCGTGCGACTCTCGGTCGCCACAGGGACACAATACCGTCTGGCCCAGTACGAGGTCACCTACCAGGGCGGGACGGTTCCCGAGCAGGCCGAGCGACCCACCCCGGCCGATCTGGGGTATGAGATCGGCATGCCGGCCCGTGCTCCGAGGATCCAGGAGTCGCAGCGCAAGTTGCTGAGGTACCTGGCGGAGCACGGTTATCCTTTCGCCAAGGTCCTGGACCGCGAGGCCGTGGTCGACCGCGCGACCAGTGGCATGGCGGTGGCCCTCGAGGTCGACAGCGGACCCCGGGGACGCTTTGGCCCGGTGACCATCGAGGGGCTGGATCGCGTTGAGCAGGACTACGTGCTGAATCTCCTGACCTGGCGGGAGGGAGAAACCTACGATATCGGCAAAATGGCTGCCGCGCGCGCGAACCTCACGGGTACCGGCCTGTTCTCTTCGGTGGCTATCGAGCCGGGGACCGAGCTCGACGCCGAGGGCCGCCTGCCGATCATGCTGGAACTGACGGAGAGCGTCCACCGCTCTTTCGGATTGGGCGCCAGCTACTCCACCGACGTGGGGGCAAGGGGCGAGATCTTCTGGGAGCACCGCAATCTGCTCGGCCGGGCCGAACAGCTGCGGCTGTCCGGGACCGCGGCCGAGATCGAGCAAAGCGCGCTGGCCGGCTTCCGCAAACCGGACTTCTGGCGGCCGGGCCAGGCCCTGTTGAGCGACGGCGCGATCGTCAGGCGGAACACCGACGCCTTCGAGGAACAGAGCGCGACCGGCTACCTCGGCCTGGAAATCCCTCTGGGCCCACACTGGTTGACGGCAGCGGGACTCTCGACCAGTTACGATGTCCTCAAGGACGACGACGGCACACAGCGATTGCTGCTGCTTGGCCTTCCCCTGACCGGCGAACGCAGCAGCACCGACAACCGGCTGAACCCGACGCGCGGCACCCGGCTGAGCCTCTCCCTGACGCCCTATTTCGGTGTAGGAGACGAAAGTCCGACGTTTGTTACCACCATAGCGGGTGGATCGGCCTACATCGCCCTGGACTCCGAAAGCCGGTTCGTCCTGGCCGGCCGCACCAGGATCGGTTCGGCTCTAGGGGAACCGACCGAGAAGATACCCGCCAACAAGCGCTTCTACGCCGGCGGAGGCGGATCGATCCGGGGTTACGAATTCCAGAGCGTCGGCCCGCTCGATGCCAGCGACGACCCGCTGGGCGGCCGGTCCCTTCTGGAGGTGGGCGCAGAGTTGCGCATCCGGGCCACGGAGAGCATCGGCCTAGTGCCTTTCGTCGACGGCGGTTCGGTCTACGACTCCTCATATCCTGATTTCGAGGAGGCCTTTCGCTGGGCCGCCGGTCTTGGAGTTCGCTACTTTGCCGGATTCGGCCCGCTCCGCCTCGACATCGCCCTGCCGCTCGACAAGCGGAAGGACGTGGATGACGACTTCCAGCTCTACGTAAGTTTCGGCCAGGCGTTCTGAAAGAGATCTATGAGCAGAATCAAGCGCATAAGCCGGTGGTTTGCGGAGGTTCTCGGGGTCGCTCTCGGCACCGCCGCGCTTGCGTTTGTCGCGGTCTATGGCTGGGCCCATAGCGAATCCGGGCGTGCCTGGATCGCGCACAGCGTCGCTGAGGCCCTCAGCCTGCCGGGCGAGAGCGTTATTGCGGTTGGCAGGCTGGAGGGCGTGCTGCCGGACGCCATCCGGCTTATAAATGTCTCGGCCAGCGATTCCGCCGGAACCTGGCTGAGCGCCAGGAAAGTCACGCTCGATTGGCGGCCCCTCGACCTAATTACGGGAATCTTCAGGGTGAGCGCCCTGAAGGTCGAGGACCTCGAGGTCCGACGTATTCCCCCCTTCACCACCGAAAGGAAGGTGGAATCGGACAAGGCCAGCTTCGACTACCTGCCGTTCGACACGGTCGTCGAACGTCTGTCGGTCGAGGACGTCGCGCTGGCACCCGAGGTGCTGGGCGTTCCCGCGACATTTCGGATTGCCGGCGTGGCGGCGGCCGAGGGCGTCGACAGACTGCTGCTCTCGTTTGTCTTCGAGCGCACCGACGGCATAGTCGGCAGCGCGGCGCTAAAGGCCCTCTACGACCTGTCCGATCGTCGCCTGGCGCTGGACTCCTACGTGGACGAGCCGGCGGGCGGCCTGATTGCCCGGCTGCTCGAGATCCGCGACCTGCCGCCGGTCGTCGTGAACCTGAGCGGCGACGGCCCGCTCGACGGTTGGCGCGGCCGGTTGACCGGTTCGCTCGCCGGTCTCGCGCTGTTGGAAGCGGACATCGAACTGCGAGGCGAATCGCCGGTGGTGTTCCGGGTCTCGGGCACGGCAGAGAACAAGATCTCCACCGACAAGCTGCCTTGGCGCCTGTTGACGGGAAAGACCTTGTTCCAAGCGGCGGGCGAGTGGCGCTATTCGCAAACGCGGCGCCTGGTGTTCGATCGCGTCCGGCTGGACGGCGCCGTGGCGGATCTGGAGATCAGCGGCGAGTTCGAGCCCGCCCTGCTTCAAATCGACGCCCGCGCCAGCGCCGTCGTCGAGGATGATGCGATCGTTGCCGATTTGATACCGGGCGCCGAAGGTCAAGGCCTCTCGTTCCGCGCGGGACTCCGGGGACATCTCCTTCGACCGGAGATTGATCTCGAGGCCACGGCCCTGCATTTCAAGCTGCCCGGCCTGACGACCGAGACGGCCCTGGCCCGACTTACCTTCCAGCCGGATCGTCCGTTCGGTCAGGGACCGCTGCGGGGTGCCTTGTCCGGCGCGGGCCGTGTCGGAACCCTGACCTTCGACGATGTTCCCGAGCTCGGACCGATCTTCGGCCGAAGCTTCGACTGGCGGATCGAGGGGCAGCTCGATCTCGCGCAAAACGACCTCTGGGCGGATCAACTTTCGATCCGATCAGACCTGGCCGAGGTGTCCGGCTCCAGCACCTTCGACCTCACGGAGGGCACGGCTCTTGCCGAGCTCGAGATCGCAGTACACGACCTTGGCGGTCTCGCACCGCTGCTCGGCATCGACGTGCAGGCGAACGCCCGTCTGGCCGGCACCCTGGAGCTGCGCGATTTCGGTCGGACGCTCTATGCGCCGCTGGCCGGGCGGCTCGAGAACGTGGTGCTCGGCGAAGCGATCTCTCATGCGCTCCTCAATGGCGATTCCAGCGTCGAGGCGGCCCTCTCCGTCGATCCCGACGGCAACTTCTGGATCACCGATGTCGCGGTCGACTCCACGTCCGCCAAGCTCACCGGGAAGGTGGGCTTCACAGAGCGGTTCGACCAGATCGCGGCCGACTATCGTCTGGCGGCAACCAATGTCGGCGTTCTGTCTTCCGCTCTGGGTGCCGAGCTCGCCGGTTCCGGCCTGTTCGAGGGGCGGGTCGAGGGCCGCACCGTCGACCCCCGGTTGGCCGGCACGCTTTCGGTCGCGGACGCCGCGGTCGCGGGCCTGGAGTTCGGCCAGCTGGGGATCGGCTACAGCATCCAAGACCTGCCGCGCAAGCCGGGCGGTCACCTCGAGGCCCGGGCGACGGCCCCAGTGGAAGGCCTGACCGGCCGCACGGACTATCGGTTCGACGGCCCGCTGTTGCGTCTGAACGACCTGAGCCTGGGCGCCGAGGGCACCGCGGTGCAGGGCACCGCCGCGTTCTCTCTCAGGGGCGCTCCGATCGTGGCGGAATTGACGGGAGAGGCGGCGGATCTCGCGCCGTGGCTCGCCCTGGCCGGCGTCGCCGGCGGCGGCGGCGGCGAAGCCCGGCTCAGCCTCTCGGAGCGCAGGGGCCGCCAAGCCGCCCATGGGAGCGCCATCGTCAAGGACCTCTCGGTAGATCTGGGGAGCGGCCCGCCACTCCAGATCAAGGAGGTCCGGGCGGATCTCGACAGCGACGACCTGGCCGAGGGCCGGGACGGCAGCGCGGGCCTTACGGCCAAGAGTATTCGGCGGGGCGATCTCCGGCTGAGCGAATTCTCGCTGGACGGCACGGGCAACACATCCAGCGGCACGCTGCAGTTGGCGATGGCGGGCCGCTGGTTCGAAGCTCTCTCGCTCGACGCGGCCGGACAAGTCGCTCTCGAGAACGGGGGTTTCTCCCTCGACCTGGCCAGCCTGGAAGGGTACGGCTTCGGTCAAACCTTCAAACTGGCGCGCAGTGCACGACTCGCCCGGGGCCGGGAAACCCTCGAGCTGACAGAGCTGGAACTCGATTTCGGCGGCGCCCGCTTGACGGCCGAGGCACAGCTGGATACCGATCAAGTCGCCGCCTTGGTGGAGGCAGATGAGGTGCCGATGGGCCTGTTCAAGCCGATCTGGCACACCGTTGGCATGACCGGGAACCTTTCAGGGCAGGCTTGGCTGGCCGGCCCTTTGGATGACCCGGTGGGCGGCGTCGCGGTGATGGTCCCCGATCTGAGGATCGGCACGATCGACGCCAGCCCGCCGCTGCTCCTGTCGCTCGACGGCGATTGGCGGGACGGCCGGCTCGCCATGACCGGCACTTTGGCGGACGGGAAGCAGCGCCCGTTGGTTCTCTCGGCCGATCTTCCCCTGCACCTCGATCCGAAGGCCCTGGCGTTCGTGTTGGCCTCCGACCAGGAGATAGACGGTAGCCTGTCCTGGGCCGGACAGGTCGGCGAGATCTGGCCGTTTCTGCCGTTTCCGACGCATCGTCTGGAGGGCGCAAGCGAGTTGCGGCTCGAGCTCGCCGGTACCCTCGCCGAGCCGCAAACAAGTGGCCGCCTGACGCTGGTCGAGGGCGAATACGAGAATCTCCAGACCGGCACCTTGCTCGACGACCTTCAACTGACCGTCGCCTTGGAGGGGCGGCGATTCGCGATCTCGAGCCTTAGCGCCAAGGACGGTGGCGACGGCCGGCTGACCGGCGAGGGAACTCTAGACCTGCTTCCGGAACAGGCCTTCCCCTTCGTACTGGAGGCCGAACTGAATAAATTCACCCTGGTCCGCCGGGACGACGTCACGGCATCGTCGAACGGCCGACTGTCGCTGGAAGGATCCTTGGCCGCCGCCGCCCTGACCGGCCAATTGAAGACCGAATCCGCGGAAATCCGGATTCTCGATCAGTTGCCGCTCGATATCGTCGACCTCGACGTCGTAGAGATCGACACCGCCGCCGGGACCGCGCAACAGAGCGAACCGGGCGCCGGCAGGACGGGCGCCTTGACGCTCCGATTGGATCTTGCGGTCGACATGCCAAGGCGGGTCTTCGTGCGCGGTCGCGGCCTGGATTCCGAATGGTCCGGCATGCTGGAGGTGCAGGGAACGCTGGACGCGCCCAAGATTGGCGGGCAGCTCAATCTCGTACGCGGGCAGCTGTCTGTCGTCGGACAGCCTTTCAAGCTTTCGGACGGCAGCGTGCACTTCGCCGACAAGGAAACAATCGATCCGCAGATCGACGTCAAGGCGGTCAACACGGACGACGACCTCACGGTCACCGCGCGCGTCTGGGGCCAGGCGACGGACCCGAGCATGGAGATCAGCTCTGTTCCGGAGCTGCCCGAGGACGAGATCGTTTCGCGTCTGCTGTTCGGCAAGCAGACCGGTCAGTTGAGCGCGGTCGAGGCCGTTCAGCTGGCCGCCGCGCTCTCCGAGCTGTCCGGCGCCGGCGGCGGGAACGTCCTGGATATCACGCGCGGCGCGCTGGGCATCGACGTGCTGCGGGTCGAGACGATCGGGGTCGGCGACGACGAACAGCCCGGCCTCAGCGCCGGCAAGTACGTGACCGACGAGGTCTTCATCGATCTCAAGCAGGGCCTCGAAGCGGATTCGGGTTCGGTGGGCATCGAGATCGAAGTGACCCCCAACATCTCGATCGAGAGCGACATCGGGCAGACCGGCGAGAGCAACGTCGGCATCAAGTTCAAGTGGGACTACTGATCATTTCCCTGCACGGACGAACTCGCCGTCTCCGCCGCTCAATTCCGCTTCATGGTTGGAGGACTCAGTCCATCTTCGGCGTTGCGGGACGGAGTGCCGACCGTCTCATCCCGCATACGCCGAAGCCATTCGATCCCTACTCTGCCGCCACCGCCGATGCCGCGGCCGGACCCACGACGTGGAGCGTGCGCTGCGGATAGGGAATGGAAATGCCCTCGGCATCCATGCGTTGCTTCAACGCCTTTGTCATGTCGAACTTGAGCGGCCAGTAATCCCCGGACCGGCACCACAGGCGGATCACCAAGTTGACGGAATTGTCCGCCAGCTCGCCGACCACCACCATGGGCGCCGGATCGTCCAGCACGCGGCTGTCGCCCTGGGCCAGGGCCTCGACCACGCCGATTGCCTTGTCGAGGTCGTCCTCGTAGGCAATGCCCAGCACGAGATCGACGCGTCGCGTCTCGTGGAAGCTGTAGTTCTTGACCGCCGATCCCCAGATTTTGCTGTTCGGTGCCAGAATCTGAACGTTGTCCGGCGTGCTCAGTTCGGTGACGAAGAGGCCGATCTCCTTGACGGTGCCCGCCAAGCCGCCCGCCTCCACGTAGTCGCCCACCTTGAAGGGCCGGAAGAACAACAGCATCACGCCGGCGGCCACGTTGCTCAGCGTACCCTGCAAGGCCAAGCCGATGGCCAAGCTGGCGGCGCCGAGGACCGCGATGATGCTGGTGGTCTGCACGCCGAAGCGGTTGAGCACCGCCACCACCGTAAAGATCAGCACGATATAGCGAGTCAGGTTTGCCAGGAAGCCGCGCAAGGTCTCATCCACCTTTTCGACCTTGCCGAGCCCCGTGCCCACGGCTCGCGACGCCCAGCCGGCCAGGATCCAGCCGACGACGAGGACGGCGATCGCCCCGATGACGCTCACGCCATAGGTCGCGACGAGCGCCTGAACTTCATTCATTGTCGATTCCATAAGCTTCCCCTTCGGTCGAAGACAATAGCTAAAGCCGGGGTATGGCATCAGAAGCCGGCCCCGCCTTTTCTCTTCGCCGCCAAAGTTGTTTTTCCGGCAGACGGTCTTGATCCGAGTTCGTGAATGCCGCGCCGGTTTGATCGCAAAATATCACAAATGTTCTAACAGCGCTAAACTATAAGCCACCCCGCAAATTCGTAGAGCAATACTCGAGAGGCCGGTAGATCAGTTCCAATGACAAGATCGAGACGCGGCGGCCGGACTCGCCGCCCCCTCACGACCGTTCGCGGGTCGCGACGAAACGGATGGCCGGCCATTTCTCCTGGGTGTAGTTGAGCTCCCAGGCATTGCGGGCGAGGAACACCGGGGCGCCGTCGCGGTCCTCGGCCAGGGCGGCGCCGTTGGCCTCGCGGAAGCGCTTCAGCTCCGCCTCGTCGTCGGCCTCGACCCAGCGCGCCGTCTCGAAGGGCGCGGCCTCGAAGCCGACCCTGATGTTGTACTCGCCGTCGATGCGCGTCGCCAGGACGTCGAGCTGCAGCTGCCCGACCACGCCGACGATCCAGCTGCTGCCCTGAACCGGCCGGAACACCTGGGTCACCCCCTCCTCGGCCAGGTCCTCGAGCGCGCGGCGCAGCTGCTTGGCGCGCATCGGTTCGTCGAGGCGCACGCGGCGCAGGATCTCCGGAGCGAAATTCGGGATCCCGGTAAAGCGCAGGCCGTCGTCCTCGCTCAGCGTGTCGCCGACCCTGAGCGTGCCGTGATTGGGCACGCCGATGATGTCGCCGGGCCAGGCCTCCTCGGCCAGCTCCCGGTCCTGGGCGAAGAACAGGATCGGGTTGTGTATGGCCATGGTCTTGCCGCTGCGGGCGTGGCGCAGCTTCATGCCGCGCCGGAAGCGCCCGGAACACAGGCGCAGGAAGGCGATCCGGTCGCGGTGATTGGGGTCCATGTTCGCCTGCACCTTGAACACGAAGCCCGTCACCTTGGCCTCCGCGGGCTCGACCGGGCGCGGCTCGGCGGGCTGCGGGCGCGGCGGCGGCGCGAAATCGGCCAAGCCGTCGAGCAGCTCGCGCACGCCGAAGCTCTTCAGCGCGCTGCCGAAATAGACCGGGCTCAGGTGGCCTTCCCGATAGGCCTCGAGGTCGAAGGCCGGGCAGGCCTCCTTGACCAGCTCGACCTCCTCGCGCAGCGCGGCCAAGCGGTCGTCTGGCAGGCAAGCGGCCAGGCGGTCGTCGTCGATGGCGGCCTCGACCGCCGGCCCGGCCGCCCCGTCGCGGCCGCCGAACGGCAGGAATCGCCGGTGCGACAGATCGTAGCAGCCGTGGAACAGCCCGCCCATGCCGGCGGGCCAGCTCAAGGGCGCGGTGTCGAGGGCCAGCAGCTCGCCGATTTCGTCGAGCAGCTCGAAGGGGTCCCGGCCTTCGCGGTCGATCTTGTTGACGAAGGTGATGATCGGCACGTCGCGCAGCCGGCAGACCTCGAACAGCTTGCGGGTCTGGGCCTCGATGCCCTTGGCCGCGTCGATCACCATGACCGCGGAATCGACGGCGGTCAGGGTCCTGTAGGTATCCTCGCTGAAGTCCTCGTGGCCCGGCGTGTCGAGCAGGTTGAAGGTGATGCCGCGGTACTCGAAAGTCATCACCGAGGTGGTCACGGAGATGCCGCGCGCCTGCTCGATCTTCATCCAGTCGGAGCGCGCGCGCCGGCCCTCGCCGCGCGCCTTGACGGCGCCCGCCAGATGGATCGCGCCGCCGAGCAGCAGCAGCTTCTCGGTCAGCGTCGTCTTGCCGGCGTCCGGATGCGAGATGATGGCGAAGGTGCGGCGCTTGGCCGCCGCCTCGCCCGCCGCGCCGGCCGCGGGGGCCAATAGTGCCGTCGTCAAGTCGGTTATCCTTCTGTGCTGCTCCGCAGCCAGCCGCAGGACGGCCGCCGCTCGCGAATCAAGTCGCAGGAAGCGGTTGATATATCGCTAACGCCTCCGCCATTTACAAGGCATACGGGCTACCGCGGCATGCCGAGAGACGGGAACCAGGATCGACGGGCAGCCGCGGAGCGCGGCCGGGAATTGCCCCACAACAGGGCTACTGTGCCCCGGTCACCGGCTCCGTCACTGTTACCAGCCGCAGCTTCCAGCTGTCGATCACAGTGCCTTGGGTGTTGAGGCGGCTGGCCATGTAGTAGAGGCGCTGGGTGTCGGGGGAGTGGGGGGAGAGGCGGAACTTCCGCTGCAGCCAGAAGGGCTGGAAGGCCTGATAGTACATCGTTACCTGCACCGAGAGGTTGGCCGGATCGCTGCTGCCCGGGGGAAGGGTCACGATGTAGCGTACCCGATCGACGCCCTTGAAGTCGGGGACGCCGTCATAGTCCGGGTCGCCGCCAACGGCGACGGGGTCGGTCGACTCCATGAACTCGCGGAGGACTTCGCTCGGGAAGGTGCTCGACACCTGCCAGCCTCGGGGCAGCAAGCGGTTGTCTTTGACGTGCTTGTCGCGGTGGATAAAGCTGAAGGTCACGTCGCCGTCGCCGTTGAGAGTCACCTCCTCGTAGATCTGGACCTGCGACTGGCCGGTCACCGGCGGATGATCCTCGGAAGGCGTGCCGTCCGGGCCCGGGATGCCGTGATAGTGCGGCTGCCAGCGGTTGCCTTCGAAGAACTCGGTCGGTAGCGGCTGGTTCTTCTCGTCGACGATCAAACCGACCGCGTTGGTGCGCCCCGAGCTCCAAATCACCTCGCCGCCCTTCGCGTCGTCTAGGACCAGGAACTCGAGCCACGCGCGACGGAAGGCGACGCCGCTGGGGAAGCGGTGGCCGACGAGGTTGGTCACCGTCACGTCGGCCGTCAACTTGCCGCCCTCGGTCGAGACGATGTCGACGTCGAGCTCGACCGTGGCCTCCCGCGCCTGGCGCACCATGTTCTCGATCGCCAGCCGGTTGCCAGTCGCGGCCGATGTCATGTAATCGGTGACGGCGACGCCGAGGAGCGGGTCGAACTGGTCGAACATCTCGAGCAGGAAGGCGTTGAGGCCGACCAACTCATGGCGGCGGTAGTCGTCGCGGAACGGGATGTCGATATCCTCGTTCGGCAGGTCGTGCTCAACCTCCGGATAGGTGCGGTCCTGTATCGAGGCAATCTGGCTGACCAGCCGGTCGATCGCGACCTCTCCATCGAGGCTGTGGAAGTCGTCCGGCATGTGGCAGTCCTGACAGCTCCGGAACTGTTCCGGGTCGGTGGCAAAGAAGCTGTTCTGCCACTCGAGGAAGGTAGCCTGCTCAATACTGTGGGGGAAATTGTCGGCCAGGAAGCTCGCATAGTCGACGCCGTACTTCTTCTTGATGGCATCCGCCTGGACGCGGGCCGACGCATCGAGCTTCGGGTGGGGCGTGCAACGGCCGGAGTCGGTTGCATCCCCGTTCTTGGGGCAGTCGACGTTCGGCAAGTTGATGACGTGACAAGTGCCGCACATCTGCGAGTCACGGATGAAAGCACTGCCTTTCGGGGTGATTCCCAGCGACTGTTCCATGGGCTTGACCTTGACCTTCTCGAAGGGGCCGTCGAGGACGTCGGGCGGGGAGTAGAGGAAGTTGCCGGTCGTGTAGTTGAAGAGGAAGTCTTCAAGCTTTTCCTGCTCGCTCAGCGTCTTAGAGGTGAAGCTTGGCGGCGCCTCAATGTGGTGGCAGACGGCGCAGGATATTCCCTCGCGCGCCAGATTGCCGTACTTGCTGTAGCGCTGGTGCGGCGGCGTCTCTTCCCCTCTCTCGAGCTGGTCGTGGGCGTACACGTACTCGCGCCGGAAATTGGGGTCCAAACTTCGGTCGTTGACGGCATCGATTAGCAGCTGGCGCTGACCCATGGCGCCGTGGCAGCTGAGACAGGTGTTGACCAGGGCGTTCTTCGCCGCTGCGAGCTTCTTCGGAGTCGCCTTGAACTCCTCCTCCAGGATCGCCACCTCGGTCGCCAGCTGCGAGAAGAAGGCCGGATCGCGGCCGGCGAGCCCCATAGGCGACCAGCGCCACTCGCCGAAGGGCGAGATGTTGTAGCCCTCGCCGTAGTTGACGCCGGTCTGGAGAAACATGTTGACGCCGGAGGGCGCGCCGCCGAGGCCGCCGTGACAGCCGAGGCAGTTGTCCGAGGTCAGGAATTGCTGAGGACCGTCGTGGCCGGCGGGGACGTGGTCGGCCCACTGTCCGGGGAAGGTCTTGACCTGCCCTTCCGACTCCGGTGGCCTGACGCCGGAAAGCTGAAAGTACTTGACAAATTCGGGGTTGGGCGCCGGCAGCGGATTGCTGACCAGGTTGCGGCCGTCCGGTGTCACCGTCACCGCGCTCGAATTGCCGTGGAACGCGTTCAGGAAGAGCCGCGCCTTGCCTTCGCCGCCAGGCGGCCGCTGCTCGGACGCCAACCCGGTTCGCCAGGACTCATCGACCCTGAAGCGCAGCCCATCGCCCTCAATGTTGTCGAGCGAGGAGAAAGTCGACTCGCGATTCGCCGAGGCGTGGCAGCGCAGGCAGGGCGCCAGGCCGTAGTTCGAGTCGCGGAAGGTGAAGGGGAAGTCGTCGGTGTCGACCGTCGCGGCGATCGCGGCCGCGTACGCCTCGGCGGTCTTGCCCTTGGGCGAAACCAGCGTCGGACTGGCCCAGAACCAGCCGTCGAGGGTCCGGTCGTCGCGGATCATGATCGTCCAGCCGGTCACCGCCGCCTCGACCAGCGCCTCGAAGCCGTCCGGGTTGGCATAGGCCGCGCGCTGCTCCTCGAGGCGAGCCGCCGGCGGCTCGAACATCTCCTTGACGATCATCGAGCCCACGGGCAGATCGCCCTTGCGGCCTCCTTTCAGCCACGCGTAGACCTCGTCCGAGTAGTAGACGCGCACCGCCGGGTGGGTGCCGTAGTTGGCGCCCAGTACGAAAGGGCCGGTGTCGCGGACGTGCTTGTCCCGGGCCCATCCGAGCTTGGCGTACTCGCGGTCGTTTATCCAGGTATAGAGCACCCGCTCGTAGTCGCCGAGCGGCATCGAGCAGGCGAGCGGCAGCTTGCCGCCGATCTTCATATCCGGGCAGGGTGCGTCGGTTTCCGCCGAAAACGCCTGCACCGGGGCGGCCAGGAAGACAACGGCGAGGCATCTCAGGAACGCTCTCAAAGCCCGAGTCATCTCTCTACCCCTTCTTGCCGCGACAACGTCCTGCTAGACGACTTCCCCGGTGGGCGAGACCCGGGCGACGATTCACCGCTGGCTGCGACACATCCCCGGATCGGGACACTTACCTGAGACGTGGCCAGCAACGCAGTCCGTTCCAGTATTCGCCCCCCACTTCGCCGCCTACTCGCGCCCATCGCTCCCGGATTCGGGAGATCCCCCCATCAAGCAGTGGCCGCATAGTCCCTGACACAGTCGCTGTCCACCGACATGGAGCGGACCTGATCGTCGAGGGTGGCCAGGTAGGCCTCCAGCAAGATGGCTAGTTGCCGGGTTTCGGACTTCTCGATGGTCCCGGCAATCTGGTTCATCTTGCCGGCCGCGATATTCAGGGTGTTGAACAGGTTCTGGTTCAAGGTCTCGACCAGGTCCAGGGAATGGCTAATCTGTCGTATCGCGCGGGCTCCGTGGCCGGCGTTCTGGGCCTCGCGCTGCAACGTCATGATCTCCCGCTGACGGTCGCCGATCTCCCGCTGCAGGGACTTCTGCTGCGTCAACGCCCGTGCCAACGTTTCCCCGAAGGCGTACAGGGGGTTTCTCAGCTTGTTGAGCAGATCCTGCAGCTCGCGCCGCTTTTGCATCACCGTCCTGTTGTGCGCGGCCAGCCTTCGGTTCAGCTCCGCCTTTATCTCCTCCAGCTTACGGTCGTCCTCAAGCACCTGGGTGCGGTACACGGCCAGGCCCTGCGTGGCGTCATCCGCGACAGCCACGATGCCGGAGAGCCGTTGGTAAAGACTCTCGAGTTCGGCCTTGATGCCGCTCTTGTCCTGCACCTCGCCGCTCTGCATCCGGGCCAACAAGCGGTCGAGACCAGGTTTGCGCTGCTGGTAGTCGCCACAGAAATCCCGGGTTCCGGTTACCACCTGTTCGAGACGCGGAACCAGATCGGAGACGAAATGCCGGGCATGATCCCTGACCTCCGACGCCTGCGCGGGCAGGTGCCGATCGGCGGCCATAGCCTCCGCCAGTTCCTTGAGCTGGGTGATGAGTTCGATCATAGCACTGGCCGGTGAAATCCCACGACTGCGCGGCCGGTCGACCCCTGCCGGCTGGCACTATGCCGCCTTGCCGGTGAGGATCACGTCCTTGGTCAATTTGCCGACCTCCTTGGTCTTCACCCCGGATAGCTGCTGTTCGATGGTACCGGCGTTCTTCTGTACCGTGCCCCACTGTTCGTTGGCGGTGTTCAGATAGCCACGCACCACGATCGGGAGCGTGCTGGAACTACGGGCGCTATCGATGGACGTGATGACGTTGCCCATGTTTCCTTCGAGAATGTTCCAGGCATTGACCATATTGGTCGTGGCTTCGATGGCGGGGGTGATCGCGCCGTTCAGGTTCAAGACCGAGCTCTTCACGCCCTTGAGGATCTTGAGCTGGGCCTTGATGTCCTCCCGCTCTTCCATCAAGCTGCCTTTCTCTTGCACCAGATTGCCCAGGGCAATGCCGGACGCAATGGTGGCGGCAGCTCCTCCGACCAGAACCACCACGCCAACTCCCACGAGGACGCTACTGGTCCCCGCGGTTACAAAGGTGGCGATGGAGCCGACCGCTATCATCAGGGCGCCGCCGACAATCGCCAGCCCGCCAAGCGCGACTCCGGCGATCGCGCCGCCGATCTTGCTGTCCAGGTCGTCAATGGTCTTGTCCAGAGTCTTCAGATAACCCTCATCGCCGCCAATGACGATATCCGCCTTGGTGCTCGCCTCGTTGAAGTTCTTGGCATCCTGGGTGATGTCGGTTCGGAAGCCGCGCAAATCCGCCAACACCTCCGAGGCGGACTGTTTATGCGTGACGATGTCCCCCTGCAGGGCCGTCAGCAGGTCTAGAGCATCCTTTTTCGCCTGTTGGCTGCCACTGTTCCACTCGTCCAGCTTCTCGTTGATCAACCTGTAAAACGAGGTGAACTGCTGCGAGTAACCGTGAATATCGGTGATGACCGCAATCATCCGTGGTTGAATACGGTCCAGATAGTCCTTGGCGTGGCTGCGGGCCAGGATCAGGTTGTCGTTGATCGGCGGCAGCTTGTTGCGCACCGCTTCGGGAAGCTGCGACAGATCGATGTCCGGTTGCTTCAATCTCTGGTTGCAGTAGCCGTGGCCCCGGTGCCCTTGAGAGCGTTACCCGCCATGACAGCGGCCGTTTCGTCGGAGCGCACAGTCCCGGTAATCACCCTAAATGTGTTATGCATGGCCTTTCTCCCGGTTCCGGATTGTTCGTATGATTGCAGGGGGCGGCTGCCGGTCTCAACCGGCCATGGGCTGGGGCAACGCGTCGCTGCGCTGCACGTCGAAGCTTGTCAGGCGCTCCTCGATTTTATCTATCTGAGCGAGCATGCCCGTCCAGTCACCGCGAGCGGTCCGGATGATGCTTTCGAGTTGGGTGACATTGTCGACCGCTCCAGCCCCTCGCATCAGTGCGACCATCTCGGCGATACCATTGGAGATACCATTCCAGGTCGCCTCCACGGCATGTACCGCCGCGACCTGTTCGGAGGCTGCCTCAGCCAGCGACAGCGCCTGCCCCTGCCAGACTTTGAGCACCGCTAGGGTCATGCTGACCTCGCTGTAGTCTTGAAAGAGCTTGAGCAGCTTCTTGTTGTTGTTGTCCAGAGTGATTGCGGCCGCCACGGTACCCGTGACCCCCGTGGCGATAAACCCGACGCCGGCGAGAATGACGGAAGTGGAAGTCCCGGCGCTAGCGAAAGTTCCAACCGCCCCGATGACGACGACCGCCGCCCCACCGGTGATGGAGATAGCGGACACCGCAATCGTGCCGATAGCCATGCGGATCGCCCCCTGGGCATCATCGATCTCTTGCTGCAACTCATCCAACTTTCCGCCCTCCGCTCCCACTTGCCGCTCGATCTCCGCCTGATCCTCCTTCAACTTGTCGTTCGTGACCTTGAGTTGCTGGTTGAACACCTCTAGGTCCGTGCGGAGGTCAGTGACACGCTTCTCTTCCCGGTCGGCGACGCGAGCCATTTCCTCAAACAGCGCTTCCAGATCGTTTCGAACGCTACTGTCGTCGGCATCCAAAAGCCGCGGAAGCAGCTTTTCGACCTCCGCGAGGAAGGCTGTGAACATGGCGGATGTGCCGGATACACTAGTCAACAAACCGATGACCCTCGGATCCAGCTCGTCCTGAAAATGCTGCGCCAGATCTCGTGCGGCCTGCTGGTGATGGCGGTAGGCGGGGGCGATATTGCCATCGTCGTCGTCCTGAAACGACTTGATGTCCATATCCGCCTGCCGCAGGACCAGGGAGGTAAACGTCTGCATAACGGCCAAAGCGTTAGCCGTGGTCACCAACTGGCCTTGCAGCCCCCTGGGACACAAGGGGTTGTTTTGCGGAAGGCTGAGACGGATAACATTGGAAGCATTCATGGGCTGACCTCCCTCGTACATAGGTGCGCAGGGTTTGCCGCAGCGCGGGTAAACCCGCGGGCAGCCCTTGCATGTTGTTCTAATTAAAATTCTACCGGAAATTTTACCCGAGTCCAGTGGTAAAGTAGTAGTCGAAACGTCGGTTACAGTTTAAGGTGTAGTCGGGGCCGGTTGTCCAGCCGCTGCCTTGGGCATAAGAAGGCCGCGGTTCACTGGATTCAGGCCGGGCGGGTGCGAAAACTCACAAACCGGTCCCCACGGCTCGGGTATTGAACGATCCTATAAAGGGTTATAGGACGGTTTGGTACATCCTGATCGAGTTGAACGCCTTTTGATGTCCGTGGCTGTCGGACCTGCGGGTGCGGCACGTTCGCCGCCCCTAGCCCGTAACGCGGTCCCCTCATCCAGTCGTCCGGCTGGCATGAAAGCGACGGGGTACCGGTCGTCGGGCACGTCTCTTACTAAGCCCGGGGAGGGCTGCAACAGATGTCGAGATCCCTATCGAGATCCACGGTGCCGGCCGAATTGAACCTCTACGCCTCGCTGCTGCGCGAAAGCATCGCCATGGCGAAATACGCCCTTGCCGCCGGCAAGGCGATCCCCGCGACCGTGGCACAGGTCTTGGAGCAGGCCGCCGGCGCGGCCTTGGACCAAGACGAAGCGGCGAAGCAGGAGCCCGATGGCGAAGGGGCCGGCGCGACGGAGGCGGCGGTCAACGGTCAAAATAGGGCGGCGGCCGTTCGGCGCGTTGCGATCAACGAGCTGGTCACGGCGCACGAGAAGCTGTCCCAGATCGTTGCCCCCGCCACACCCCAAGCAATTCTGCTGTTCGCACAACACAAGGCGGGCACCGGTTCCTGGAATTTCCTGGGCCCGGTCCCCCTGGTCAGGCGCATGATGCTGGCCGCGATTCTGTCGCTCCTCGTGTTCATCGTGGTCAGCCTGAGCTCGAAAGTCACGGGCGATGATTCCTTCGGGTCGGGACACGGTGTCGCTCTGCTGCTCAATTTGACCCTTCTGCTTTCATCGGCCGGGCTGGGAGCTTCCTTCGCCGCGCTGTTTCAGGCCAACAGGTTCATTGTGGACGGCAACTACGACCCGAAGTATGAGCCGTCGTATTGGATCCGGTTCACTCTCGGCCTGATTGCCGGAATGATCCTCGCCCAGCTGGTCCCGATAGGCGACGCCGGCGTATCGGCGGCCGGACAGGCGGCCGACGCTGCGGCGGGTTCGGCAAGTGGACTGGAAGGGGCCGGCAGCTTCTTTGCCAAGCCGCTGCTCGCACTCTTGGGCGGCTTCTCGGCCGCCGTGGTCTACCGCGTCCTCAATCGCCTGGTCGCCGCGGTCGACACCATTGTGCGCGGCGATACCAGGGAGATCGTGAGCGCCCAGGAGCAGGCGAGCAAGGCGCGGCTGGCCGAGCAGAGCGCAAGGATCCGCATGGAGACCGGCGCCCGCCTGATCGCGCTCCAACAGCGGCTCTCGGATGGCGCCAAATCGGAGGAAATACGGCAGCACCTCTCGCGGATTCTCGCCGATCACATCGGGGCCGACGTCACCCTGGCCGCCGTGTCGAGGGAGCGTCCGGCCGCCAAGGCGCCTGCGCCGGAGGCCGAGGCGCCGGAGACCAAGACACCGGACACAAAGACACCGGACACAAAGACGCCGGAAACCAAGTCGACCGCGATCAAGCCGGTGGACAAGGCGGCGCCGACGGCCGTGACGCCGGACGACAAGGGCAAGCGTGTCGCCAGCGGGACGGGCGGCTAGGTTTGGAAGCGGTCGGGCCCACGAACGGCCAGAGGACAGGATCATGACCATCGCGCCACGGCCCGTCGAGGACGACTACGGCCAGGCGCTGTTCGACCTGGTACGGCCCGATTGCGAAAGGATCGTCGAGCAGAGGCTGGGAGGGCGGCGGTACGGCAATCCCGAAGGCAGCCGCGAAACGATCGCGCTGTTCTCGCTCGCCTACAACAGCCCGGCGCCGATAGGCCAGGGGCCGGTTGGCGCGCTGGAGACAGGGAGCCGGGTCGAGGCCTGGTACGAGATCCGCTTCCACTCGAACGCCAAGCGCCATCCTGGCCTGCAGAACCGGTGCGGCCACGAGTCCGACACGTTCGGGCTGTACGACGCCGGAGCCAGCAACGAGGAGGCCGCCGCGGTGCTGACCTTCCTCGATTCGAAGCGCAGGTCGACAGCCGGCTACCTGTATGAGGTCCGCGGCGGCGAAGACGCGGCGCGGGGCGAACTCGATCAACTGATCGCGGTGGCCCAGGCGGGTGCCGGGGGCGCCGCCGGCGAGACCGGCTTGGCCTGGGCCTCATAATTTCTTAGATAGCGTAGATCCGCCGGCACATTCGGGTGCCGACAAATCGACTGGCCCTGAAGGACGAGAGCCATGAGCGACGCGCGCCTGCCGACGGAAATATGGGTCAAGGCGCACATCCGGCGCTGCCTGGCCGAGGGCGTCCCGGCGACCGTCGCGCGCCGGGGCGAGCGTAGCGGCGGCATCGTGCTCCTCAAGCTCAATCAGCTCGAAAAGGGCTGCCGGGTGCTCAACCAGAGCCGGGACATGGACGGCCGGATCGCCTGGCTGCCGGCGCTCAAGGGCGAGCTGGTCGCGGAGGACGCGGCCGACGGCTACATCGCGCGGTCGGTCCAGCGCGACCCGGACCTCTGGGTCATCGAGATCGAACACCGCGACGGTTGGCATCCCTTCGAGGGCAAGGAGCTCTGACCTGCGGCGCCTTGCCGCGGCGGTTCGGGCTCCGAGGCCCGATGGAGCGACCGCCTTTCGGCCGTTCGGGTCGTGGCGCATTGATATCAAGGGTATGAAATGCCGCGTCGGCTTTGCCGCTCGTCCGTCTGCTGGCCGAGCGGCGCCGGAGCCCCTTAGCGAGGCGCGGTCAAGCGGGGGGCTAAGCGCCTCGACTCCCCTAGAACCGGGGCTCCGGCTACTCGGCCTCCTGGTTGGCGGCGACCTGGGTCCGTTGCTTGCGGCCGTGATAGAAGATGTGCCGGCCGATTTTCGGACCTCTCTCGAATACCCGCCCCCAGTAAGGCATAACGTAATCCGCGTGGTACCACATGGCACCGTTGGTCGGATCCTCGGACCGACCCCAATAGACGTCTCCGGCCATCGCCTTGGACGCCTCCCAGACCTTCCGGTTCCTCGGGCGGTCGCTGAGGCCGTCGCACCACCAGGAGAACTGGCACCGGTGCCTGACCCGCTCGCCGCCCTGGCGAACCACCTTGCAAACGGTATCGGGAAAGCGCGGGTCCGAGACGCGGTTCAGGACAACGTGAGCAACCGCCGCCTGACCCTTGCTCGGCTCGTTTCGCGCCTCGAAGTAGATATTGAGCGCGAGGCAGTCGAGTTCCTTCTCCAACTGCCGAACCGGCGCCAGCTTGGCCTCCTCGAGCCCGAGCGCGGTCACGGCCGGCCCGGGCAAGTGCGCGAGGGTCCCGTCGATGTCGCTTCGACCCAGCTTTTCCCCGACCCCCAGGTCAAGCTCGGCCAAGTCCATCTCGACCCGGTTCACGCTTTGGGTCGCGCTCGTCCGGGGATAGCGCGGCTCGTCCCAATATAGCGCCGCGCTGATCGGACGGATGTCCGCCGTGGCCCAAACCCCGTCGCTGTAACGTGCCTCGGCGGACCCCGATCCCGCTTCGACAAGCAAGCCCAAGGCGGTGGCGCAGGCCAAAAAACCGGCCGGCAGGACCATCCGCCCGCCGCCCAGCGCCGAGGCGCTTCGCGCAATGGCCTTCTTGGAACCGATCAGCTGCTTTGCGACGTTTTCTATCATCTGTCTACCTGACTGATGTTCGGGTCGTTTCCGTTAAGCTTGCGCCCTTCCCCCGACCAGATCCTTGGCCCATCCCGACGCAGCGATTGAGTTAACACTTTATAAACTATTTCCCAAGTTGTCAAATAAAAAATGCATTGTTAAAATACTGTTGCGTGAAATTCGACGCAAAATCGCCATGGTTAATTCAATTATATGAATAAAATACGCACTAGGAATTGAATATTTCCATGTTTTTGATAATTTTTCAATGATAAATCGATGCGATACAGGAATAATTCAAATACAATAAAGTAAAATTCCACATAGTATGGTTAATGAGGCTGTATTGGCCTCCCATACGCCCGGCGAAGGGCCGGGAGGGCCGAGTGCGAGTGTCTCGCATTTGGGGACGCGACAGAACACGCCCCTCGGGCTTATGCTAGCCTGTCGGCAGACCACGACAGGCACAACGACCGCCTTGGAGAACCGAATGAGCGATCAGGACAAGGACGCCCGGCCCGGCGTCGAGGGGGCCGGCGGCCGGGCGGACGTCCCGGCGTTTTCGGTGAAGCGCCTGCTGCCGCTCGTGGTCCTGTTGGGGGGATTGGTCGGCTTTTTCGCGCTCGGCCTGGACCAGTACGTTACATTCGACGCGCTGCGCCAGCACCGGGGGGACCTGCTTGCCTTCGTCGACGAGCACAGCCTGCAGGCCGCGCTGTTGTTCATGGCCGTCTACGTCGTGGCGGTGGCCATGTCGCTGCCCGGCGGCACGGTGCTCAGCCTGATCGGCGGTTTTCTGTTCGGCGCCGTGCTCAGCACCGGCCTGGTCGTCGTTTCGGCCACCCTCGGGGCGACCATCCTCTTCGTCATCGCCAAGTCGGCCCTGGGCGATGCGCTCCGCGTCCGGGCCGGTCCCTGGATGGACAAGCTGGCCAAGGGCTTCCAGGAGAACGAGCTGAGCTACCTGCTGGTCCTGCGCCTGGTGCCGCTGTTCCCCTTCTTCGTCGTCAACCTGGTGCCGGCCTTTCTCGGCGTGCGCCTCCGCGACTACGTGCTCGCCACCTTCTTCGGCATCATCCCGGGCACCTTCGTGTACAACCTGGCCGGTGCGGGCCTGGGCAGCATCCTCGACTCGGGCGAGGATTTCACCGTGGCGAGCGTGCTCACCCTCGAGATCAAGCTGGCGCTGTTCGGCCTGGCGGTCCTGGCCCTGCTGCCGGTCGTCTACAAGCAGCTGAAGGCCCGGCGGCCGTGACCGGGGGCCGGCGGAGACGGCGATGAACTTCATCGACGCGGCCCAGGTCGACGCCCTGCTCGACTACCCCGCCCTGCTCGCCGCGCTCGAGGCCGGGCACCGGGCCGGCGTGGACGAGGCCGAACGGCTGCTGCTCGAGCAACCCGGCCCGGACGGCGCCGCGCGCCACTTTCTCATCTGGCCCGCCTGGCAGCACGGCGAGGCGCTCGGCATCAAGCTGGTGACCAGCTTTCCGGACAACCCGGACAAGGGGCTGCCCACGGTGCAGGCGGTCTACGTGCTGTTCGACGGCGGGAACGGCACAGCCTCCGCTCTGATCGACGGCACCGCCATGACGCCCTGGAAGACGGCGGCGGATTCGGCCCTGGGCGCCAGGTACCTGGCGCGCGAGGACGCGGGCCACCTGCTCATGGTCGGCGCAGGGGTCATGGCGCCGCACCTGATCCGCGCGCACCTGACGGCGCGGCCCTCGCTCCGGCGGGTCACGCTCTGGAACCGCACGCGCGACAAGGCCGCGCGCCTAGTGGAAACGCTTGCCCTGGAGGGCGTCGAGATCGCGCTCGGCGACGACCTCGAGACGGCGGTGCGGAGCGCCGAGGTGATCTCCTGCGCCACCGGGGCCACGGCCCCGCTGATCCAGGGCGCCTGGCTCCAGCCGGGCACGCATCTGGATTTGGTCGGCGGCTTCACGCCGGAGATGCGCGAGGCGGACGACGAGGCCTGCCGCCGCGCCCGGATCCATGTCGACTCGCGCTGGTTCACGCTCGGCTGCGTCGGCGACCTCACGGCGCCGATCGCGAGCGGCGCGATCGCGGAACAGGACGTGCTGGGCGACCTGTTCGAGCTCTGCCGCGGCGAACGCCCGGGCCGGCGGAGCCCGGAGGAGATCACGCTCTACAAGAACGCCGGCGGCGCGCACCTCGACCTGATGACCGCGCGGCTCATCGCCGCGCTGGCGGGATAAACACTCAAGGTTTTTCAAGGAATTTCATTTGAAAATATTGCGCGTAATACTGACATTCCATAGAATTCAGGCGATGATACGCCTTTCCGTAATCGAATTACTAGATCATCGCTGTTCCACTTCTTTAATTTGACACTTGATCATCCTCGTGGCTAACATGCCCGCGAAAATTACGGCGGGCCCGTGCCCGTCGAACAATTCGGGCGCTCCTTGGAAAGCGCCGTACCATAGGGAGGAATAGCATGGCAATTCCTGGAACACCGACCCGCCGCGCGTTTCTGAAGGGCTCGGCGGCGGCCGCCGGCGCGGCCGGCTTGGCATCGCACCCGCTGGCCTTCGCCCTCGCGGAGGCCTTTCCGTCGCGCAATGTCAACGTTGTCGTGCCGACCCGCGAAGGCGGCGGCGCGGACCGCAACCTGCGGGCCTTCACGGGCGTCTGGAAGAAGTATCTGAAGACCAACTTCGAGCCCGGATTCTATCCGGGCGCGTCGGGGCGCGTCGGCTACGAGGTCTATATGGGCAAGCGCAAGGCCGACTGCTACAACCTGATCTTCGGCAACATGGGCCCGGAGCTGCTGAACTGGGTGGTCCAGAAGCCGACTTTCGACATCAACGACTACGTCTACTTCGGCCGTGTGGACACGGACCCCGGCTGTGTCTTCGTCGGCGCCAAGAGCCCGTTCAAATCCATCGACGACATCGTCGCCGAAGGCAAGAAGCGCAAGCTCAACGTGGGCACCAGCCGGCTGGCGCACCCGGCCTCGATCGGCATCCTGGCGCTTGGCGAGCACACCGGCGCGCAGTTCAACCTGATCCCGCTGTCCGGCGGCAAGAACACGGTCGCCGGCGCGGTGACCGGCGAGATGGACTTCAGCGTGCTGACCTCGGGCACGGTCGCGGCGAGAGGCGACGCGGTGCGCACCCTGCTGGTCTTCAACGACAAGAACCTGCTGGGCGAGCGGCTCGACAACGCGCCCACGATGAACGACCATTTCGGCACCAGCCTGCCGCCGATGCTCTCGTCGCGCGCCTTCGCGATCCATACCGCGGCGATCGAGAAGTATCCGGACCGGTTCAAGGTCCTCGCGGACACCTTTAAGCAGGTGTTCACCGACCCCGAGTACAAGCCCGTCGTGGTCAAGGCCAAGGGCAACTGGGAATACATCAACTACGGCGGGATCGAGGAGTGCAAGGCCTACGCCAAGGACATCTTCGAGATCGGCGAGCGTTTCAAGCCCTACCTGACGGGCAAATCCTGATCGCCGGCCGCGGTTTTCCGGGCAAGGCGGCGCATCGGCCGCCGGGCCCGGGCGCCGCGACCTCCGAACGACAGCGGCGGGCGGTCTCTCCGCGCACGGCATCCGGTTACGATCCCACGGCCAGGGCCCCATGAACGAAACTGGCGGCAAGAAATCCATTGGCGGCGATTTCGTCATTCCCGTCGCGGCCCTGGTCTTCACTCTCTACTACTTCTCGACCATCATCGAATCGCCCTGGACGGCGCAGGTGGCCGCGTTCTTCATCGGCGCCATCCTGATCGCCCTGACCCTGCTGTTCCTCGTGAAGTCGGCGATCGCGATCGGCCGCGGCCAAGCGGACCTCGGGATGAACGCCGTGATCGCGCCGACCGGCCTGCTGGCGACACGCCTCGGCCTGCTGGCGATCACGGCCGCCTATCTGGTGCTGATCGAATGGGGCGGCTTCACGCTTACGACCTTCGGCTTCCTGCTGGCGGCCATGCTGCTGCTCAACCGCGGGCAGAGGGCGGGCTTCATCACGCTGTTCGCGCTCGCCGTCTCGCTCGGCGGCTACCTGATCTTCATCCTCGCTTTCGAGACGCGCTTTCCCAGAGGGCCCTTCGAAGAGCTCATCCAAGCGGCCATGCAGGCGGGGATATAGCATGGAGCTCCAGCTCGACCTCTACGGCCCGCTGTTCCTGCACACGCTCTCCTACTGGTGGGTGATCGTTCCGTCGATCTTCCTGGGCCTGCTGGTCGGCGCGATTCCAGGCTTCAGCGCCGCCAACACCATCATCATCCTGCTGCCGCTGACCCTGGTGATGGACGTCGAGGTCGGCCTGATCTTCATGGTCGCGCTCTACTGTTCGTCGCGCATGGGCGCGGGCATCCCGGCCATCCTGGTCAACATTCCCGGCACTGCGGGCGCGGCGGCGACGCCGCTCGACGGCTATCCCATGACCAAGGCCGGGCGCGGCCAGCAAGCGCTCGCCATGTCCTTCGTCGCCTCCAGCCTCGGCGGCCTGCTGACCACGGTGCTGGCGCTGATGACCATGCCGTGGCTGGCGCAGGTCGGCTACTACATGCACAGCGTCGAGATGATCGTGGTGATGCTGTTCGGCATCTCGCTGATCGCCTCGATCGCCGCGCGCGACACCCTGAAGGGCCTGATCGCCGGCTTCTTCGGCCTGATGATCGGCTCGATCGGCGCCGACCACGTCTATGCCACGCCGCGCGGCACCATGGGCTTCCTCGAGCTCTACGACGGCGTTCCCCTGATCCCGGCGCTGGTCGGCCTGTTCGCGGTCTCCGAGGCCTTCCTGATCATCGAGGCTCAGTCGATCCTGTCGCGGCACAGCCGCGACCTGCTCAAGACGGCCGGCTGGTCGGCCACTCTGGAGGGCGCCCGCATCGCGCTCGCACGCTGGTGGCACATCACCTGGAACAGCATCATTGGCCTGGTGATCGGCGTCATCCCGGGCGCCGGCGCCAGCATTGCGTCCTTCGTCGCCTATCAGCAGTCCCGCACCTACTCCAAGACCCCGGAGGCCTACGGCACGGGCCACCCGGAAGGACTGATCGCGCCCGAGTCCGCCAACAACGGGGTGACCGCCGGTACGCTGATTCCGCTCCTGATCCTGGGCATTCCGGGCGGCGCCACGGCCGCGATCATGCTCGTCGTGATGCAGTACCACGGCGTAATCATGGGACCCCACCTGTTCTCCGACCGGCCGGACCTCGGCTACGGCGTGTTCATGGCCATGGCGGTGACCTACCTGATCATGAGTTTCACGATTCTGCCGCTGTCCCGCTACATGTCCAAGGTGACCCTGGTCTCGACCGCCTACATGGCGCCGATCATCATCGCGTTCACCCTGGTCGGCTCCTTCGTGCCGCGCGAGTACATGTTCGACATGGCGCTCGGCTTGGTCTTCGGGGTGATCGGCTACATCGCCCGCAAGACGGGCTACCACGTGGCCGCGATCCTGATCGGCGTCATCCTGGGGCCGCTGCTCGAGCAGTATTTCCTGCGCGCGCTCAAGATGTCCGAGGGGGATATCTCGGTGCTGTTCTCGTCCAGCTTGGGCAATGTCCTGTGGGTCGCCCTCTTCGTCACCGTGCTGACGCCCTTCGCGCTCGACTACAAGCGCCGGCGGCGCGCCGCCCATGGCTAGAAAGGCGCGGACGCCATGAAACACCGCCATCTGGGAAGCCGCCCGCTCGAGGTCTCGGCCATCGGCCTGGGCTGCATGACCATGACCGGCCTCTACGGGGCCAGCGACGATGCCCAGGCGACCGCCACGATCCACCGCGCCGCCGAGCTGGGCATCGACCTGCTCGACACCTCCGACGCCTATGGCCGGGGCAAGAACGAGGAACTCGTCGGCCGCGCCATCGGCGACCGGCGCGACCGGTACCTCGTGCTCACCAAGTTCGGCAACATCCGCCATCCGGACGGCCGCCAGGGCGTCAACGGCCGGCCGGACTACGTGATCGAGGCCTGCGAGGCGAGCCTGAAGCGGCTGGGCATCGAGACGATCGACCTCTATTTCCAGCACCGCGTCGATCCCGACACGCCGATCGAGGAGACCATCGGCGCCATGGCCCGCCTGGTCGAGCAGGGCAAGGTGCGGTTCCTGGGCCTTTCCGAGGCCGCGCCCGCCACCCTGCGCCGGGCCCACGCGGTTCATCCGATCGCCGCGCTGCAGACCGAGTATTCGCTGTGGAGCCGCGACGCGGAAGCGGAGATCCTGCCGGCCTGCCGCGAGCTCGGCGTCGGCTACCTGGCCTATTCGCCCCTGGGCCGCGGGTTCCTGACCGCGGCGATCGACAGCCTCGACCGGCTCGAGGAAAAGGACCGGCGGCGCGACCACCCGCGCTTCCAGGCAGACAATCTGGCGCGCAACCAGACCCTGCTGGCGCCGCTGCGCGAGCTTGCCGCGGCGAAGGCCCGCACGCCCGCCCAGGTCGCGCTTGCCTGGCTGCTCGCCAAGGGCGACGATATCGTGCCGATCCCGGGCGCCAAGTACCGCGTCCACCTGGAGCAGAATGCCGCCGCCGTCGACCTCGTGCTGAGCGACGAGGAGATCGCCCGGCTGGACGAAGCCTTCCCGCCCGGCGCGGCCGCCGGAGAACGCTATCCCCCCGGCGGCCTCAAGCGCCTGAACCTCTAGGGCCTGTGAAACACCGCTGCGAAGGAGAGCAAGGACATGACCCAGAACGGCGAATTCCAGCTGGCGCGGAACGTCAAGCGAATCGGCCACCTGGACATCCCCGGGGGCGGCCAAGTCGTGGTCCAGGGCTCCCATGCCTACATCGGCCACATGAAGCCGCCGCACGGCACTTCGATCATCGACGTCTCCGACCCGGCGCAGCCCAAGCTGGTCGGGGCGGTCGAGCTGGCCGACGGCTATTCCCACACCCACAAGGTCCGCGTCGTCGGCGACCTGATGTTCACGAACGTGGAGCAGAACAACCGGCACTTCCTGCGCAAGGGCGCGCGGCTGCCGGAGCTCCGGGCGCGGCTCGCGGGCGGACTCGGACGTCCGCCGAGCGACGCCGAGCTGGCCGCCGAGCTGGGCGTGGAGACCGACGACATGCCCGTCTTGGACGCCGCGCGCGAGCGCGGCTACGCCGACGGCGGCTTCCGGATCTACGACGTCTCCGACAAGGCGCACCCGAAGCTGATCGCCGACCACAAGACCTTCGGCTTCGGCGTACACCGCTTCGATGTGGACGAGAACTACGCCTACATCTCGACCGAGATGGAGGGCTACATCGGCAACATCCTGGTGATCTACGACATTGGCGATCCGGCGCGACTGGAAGAGGTATCGCGCTGGTGGATGCCGGGCCAGCACCTGGCCGGCGGCGAGACGCCGAGCTGGCAGGGTTACAAGAACCGCCTGCACCACGCCCTGCGGGTCGGCGACGAGCTCTGGGCCTCGGTCTGGCACGCCGGCTTCCGGGTGATCGACGTCGGCGACATCGCCCAACCGCGTACCGTGGCGGCGCACGACTATCACCCGCCCTTCCCCGAGCCGACCCACACCGTCCTGCCGCTCGAGCAGCGGATCGACGGCCGGCGCATCGCGGTCGTCGTCGACGAGGAGCACGAGCACGAGCGCGGCCAGGGCCGCCTGCACGGCTTCATGTGGGTCTTCGACGTCACGGACTTCGAGCGGATCCAGGCGCTCTCGGCCTTCGACGTGAGCGAGCTGGAGAGCCCCTGGAGCCGCGCGCCCGGCCGCTTCGGCGCCCATCAGTTCCGCGAGAAGCTGGACGGCACCCTGGTCTATCTGACCTGGTTCTCGGGCGGCCTCAGGATCGTCGACGTGGCCGACCCCTTCCGCCCGAAGGAAGTCGGCCATTTCATTCCCGAGCCGGTGATGGGCGCAGCGAGCCCACAGAGCAACGACGTCGACGTCGACGACAACGGCCTGATCTACCTGATCGACCGCGACGCCGGCTTCGATGTGCTGGAATTCACGGCCTGACGGTCATTCCGCGGGCGCCGGCGCCGACCTGTGCCGCGTGCGGGCGACGCCGACCGTGGCGATCGCCAAGAGCAGGATCGCGGCCAGCAGGAAGAAGACCCAGTCTGCATGACCCAGGTCGATCAGCAGCCCGAACAGCACCGGCGTGACCGCGGCGCCGAGGTTGAGCCCGGCGCTGACGAAGGCGAAGACCCGGCCCGTGGCGCCCTTGGGCGTGACCGCCCGCACCATCATGTCGCGCGATGGGCGGACCGAGCCCTGCAGCAGCCCGACCGCGGCGAAGACGGCGATCAGCGCCAGCACCGGCAGCTGCGCGTTGCCGACCAGGAAGAACAGCACCGCCGAACCCGCCATGGCCGCCGCGGCGATCAGGCCGTGGCGCGCGGTCCGGTCCGCGATCGGGCCGCCCAGCAGAACCCCGGCGGCGCTCGCCATCAGGAAGGCGGTCAGCACCGTGTTGGCCGGGCCGAGGCCGGTGCCCTGGAAGGCGACCAGGGCGGTCACCGAGAAGCTCTGCACGCCGGCCGTCACCATGGCCATGCAGACGAAGAACGCGAACATCGTCAGCACCCCCGGCGTCAGCAGCGGACGGAGGCCGGCCGGGGCTTCGCTCTGCCTGCCGGCCGCGCCGCCCGGCGCCGGCGCATCGTCCTTCAGCAGATGGCCGTAGGCGAGCAGGCCGGCGACCACCGCCAGGGCCGCCAGGCCGGCCAGGCCGAGCGCCCACCGCCAGCCCCAGAGCGAGGACAGCAGGATCATGGTCGCCGGCGCCAGCGTGAAGCCGACGTTGCCGGTGAAGGTGTGCAGGGCGAAGGCGCGGCCGATCCGCTTCGGATCGACCGAGGCGTTAAGAATGGCGTAGTCGGCCGGATGGAAGACACTGTTGCCGATGCCGGCGACGGCGACCAGGCCGAGCACCACCCAGTACTGGCCGGCGAGACCGATCAGGCCGATGCCCAGGCCGCTCAGCAGGAGGCCTGCGAGCAGCACGGGCCGGGCGCCGATCCGGTCGACCAGGACCCCGGCCGGCACCTGGACCAGGCCGGTGGCGACGTTGAACACGGTCACCAGGAGGCCGAGCGCCGCGTAGCCGACGCCGAACTCCGCCTTCAGGAGCGGGAAGAGTGGCGGCAGGGCGAGCAGGTAGAAGTGGCTCACGGCATGGCCAGAGCCGATCATGCCCATGATCGCGGCATATCGCTTGCGCTCGGCCGAAACGGCCATGCCGGGTCTCTCCTCTCCAGGCTCCCTGCCGGACGGGGGTTTCGCAAAACGCCTATCATGTCCGGGCAGTCCGGGCAAACCGGGCACGCACCGCCACAGGCACTGCATCACGGGGGAAACCATGACCGATAAGGACCTGCTGCCGCCGAGCATCGATCCGAAGAAGGCGGCGATCGGCATCCGCCGGGTCGCCATGAGCAACCAGGCCACGACGCGCTCGGCCATGAGGGTACGCGGCCACGAGTTGATCACCGACGAGCCGGAGTCCGACACCGGGCCGACGCCGCTCGAGATGGCGCTCGCCTCGCTCATGGGCTGCGAAGGCGTGATCATCAATCGCTGCGCGAAGGTCATGCGCTTTGCCTACAGCGCGGTCGAGATCGACGGCGAGGGCGAGGTCGACCGGCGCGGCTCGCGCGGCGTGCCCGGGGTGCGTCCCTATTTCAATTGGGTGCGGCTCGAGATCCGGGTGCGCAGCAACGAGAGCCCGGAACGCTTCGCCAAGCTGATCAAGAACGTCGAATACCGCTGCCCGGTGATGAACCTGTTCCGCTCGGCCGAGGTCGAGGTCACCACAGACTGGAAGCTGCTTCCGGATTAGCGGCCGCGCGGCCGTAGAAAAGGTGCCAGGAACCACCGGTATCCTGACACCCGTATTGGAGAGAGATGAACTCCGCGAGACCTTCCGCAGAATTCCGGTGCCATTCCTGCGCGAATCTGCGTATAGAAACACTGTTTGCGCATAAATGACTTCGGCGAGGGGCACCGGCGATGAGCGACGAGATTCCGAGCATCCTTTCACATGTCTCGATCGGCACGAACGACTTCGAGCGGGCGGTGGTTTTTTACGACAAAGTCATGCCGACGCTCGGCTGCAGGCGCATCATGGAACACCCCGGCGCCGTCGCGTACGGCAAGATGTTCCCGGAATTCTGGGTCCAGACCCCGATCGACGGCCGGCCCGCCGGAACCGCCAACGGCGTTCATATCGGTTTCATCGCGCCGTCGAAAGAGGCGGTCCACGCCTTTCACGAAGCCGGCCTGGCCGCCGGCGCGAGCGACGACGGCGCGCCGGGGCCCCGGCCCGACTATGGCCAGCCCTACTACGGCTGCTTTCTGCGCGATCTTGACGGGCACAAGATCGAGGCCGCCTTCTGGGA
>CAMYKD010000074.1 GCA_947258885.1 uncultured Kiloniellales bacterium
AAACGCGAGCCGTTGGTTGAGGACGACAGCGAACTGAAAGCCGCCTCCGGGCGGCTTTTTGCTGCCCGGGCGGGGGACCTGTTCGGGCCGCATCACCGGGACCGCGGTCGCGGGCATCCAACCAACCAGGAGATATCGATGGCCAAGGACAACGCGGCCGCCCGCGCGGGCGGCGGTGACGACAAAGCATCGCTCGATCCGGAGGCGCCGGAGGTCCGGGACTTGATCGACGCGGCGGTCGCGCGCGCGATCGCGGGCCTCGAGCAGACCAACGCCGAACTGAAGGACGAGAAACGACGGCTCGCCGAGCGGCTGAAAGCCGGGGAGGGGCGGGCCGCCGAGCTCGAACGGCTCGTGCAGGGGCGCGACGAACAGCTCGCGCGCCTGGCGGTCGACGGCGCGGTTCGCGACGCGGCCGGCCGCGTGGGCCTGGTGCCGGCGGCGATCGACGACGCGCTCGGCCGCGGGCGCCGGGTCTTTACGCTGGACGAGGACGGACGGCCGGTCGCCCGCGACGCCGAGGGCGCGGTCGTCCCGGGCGCCGACGGTAAGAGCCCGCTGACGCCGGCCGAATGGCTGGAAACCATGAAAGACGCTGCGCCGCACTGGTGGCCGCCCTCCAGCGGCGCCGGGGCGCCGGGCGCCGGCGCGCGCGGCGGCGAGGGCTCGCTGAGCTACGAGCAGGCCGGCGAGCTCTCGCCCGAACACTACGCCCGGCTCCGGCGCGAGCGCCGAATCAGATGACAGAGGACAGAGGACAGAACACCAACCGTCATCTGTCATCTGTCTTCTGTCCTCTGACTCCTGAAACACCCCCTTCCAACGAGAGGACCCTAAGACATGGCAAACACGATCCTGACCCCGAGCGTGATCGCGCGGGAGGCCTTGATGCTGCTCGAGAGCAACATGGTCTTCGGCAACCTGGTGTTCCGCGGCCATCAGGCCGAGTTCGCCGGCGCCAAGGCCGGCGACACGATCCAGGTGCGCGGCCCCGCGACCTTCACGGCGGACGAGTACGACGGCGCGGTCCTGACGATACAGGACGCCACCGAATCGAGCGTTCCCGTGACCCTGGAGAAGCACTTCGACGTCTCCTTCAAGGTCTCCGACCGGGAGATGACCCTGTCGATCGAGGATTTCGGCCAGCAGCTGCTCAATCCCGCCATGGTGGCGATCGCCGAGGCGGTCGACGGCTACGTCGCCTCCAAGTACGCCGAGGTCTACCAGACCGTCGGCACCGCCGGCGCGCCGCCGTCCACCCTGGCCCAGGTCGCGGCGATCGACCAGGCGCTGAACGAGGCGCGCGTGCCGCTGGGCGGCCGGGTCACCGTGATGAACCCCCAGGCCAAGGCCGACCTCTTCGCGATTCCTTCCTTCGCCGAGGCCGACAAGCGCGGCGACGACGGCACGGCGCTGCGCGAGGCCTCGATGGGCCGCTTCATGGGCTTCGACCACTTCATGAACCAGAACGTCAAGAGCCACACCGCCGGCTCGCTGACCGGCACCATCGCGGTCTCGGGCGCGCACGCGGCCGGCGTCACGTCGGTGGCGCTGGCGACCGACGCAGGCGAGGCGATCGACCTGGTCGCGGGCGACATCGTCACGTTTGCCGGCGATCCGCAGGGCTACGTGGTCGGCGCGGCCATGAGCGTCGGTGCATCTTCGTCCGGGGCCGTGGCGATCGAGCCGGCCTTGCGGCTGGCGCTTGCCGGCGGCGAGGTCGTCAGCCTGGCGCTCGGCGACCATGTCGCCAACCTGGCCTTCCACCCGAACGCCATCGTGCTGGCCGCGGTGCCGCTGGCCCTGCCGCAGGGCGCGGGCCGGGCCGAGTTCGTGCAGAGCCGCGGCCTCGGCATCCGGGTCGTCTGGGACTACGACAAGGACGCCAAGTCCGACGTCGTCTCGCTCGACATCCTGGCCGGCGCCAAGGTCCAGGACCCGCGGCTGATCACCCGGGTGCTGGGCTGAGCTGGCGGGAGGACGACTGGATCACGCACCCCTCGCGCAAGCTGATTTCGCAGGACACGCCATGGCACTCACCGTTGGGTCCGACAGCTACCTGAGCGTCGTCGAGGCGGACGCCTATTGGGCCGAGCGCAACAACGCCCGCTGGGCGGCCGCGCTTCCGGCCGACAAGGAGGCGGCGCTGCGCGAGGCGACTCAGTACCTCGACGGCCGCTACGACTGGGTCGGCGACCACCCGGGCGCCGGTCAGCCGCTCGGCTGGCCGCGCGCGGGCGCCCTCGACCACGAGGGGCGGCCCTTGACCGGCATTCCTCAGAAGGTCGCCGAGGCCACGGCGGAACTCGCCCTGCAGGCCCTGGGCGAGCCCCTGGCCCCGGCCGCGGTACGCGGCGGCCGGACGCGGCGCGAGAAGGTCGGGCCGCTCGAGGTCGAATACCTGGGCGGTGCGCCCGGCGGCCGAAGCTATCCCTTCGTGACGCTGCTGCTCAAAGGGCTGGTCCGCGGCGACGGCAACGCGCCCGCGCTGGTGCGGGCATGACCTTCGATGCGACGGCGCGGGCCACGGCCGAGCGCCTGATCCGGGATTTCGGCAAATCGGTCACGCTCCTGCGGGTGACGCGGGCCTACGATCCCGCGACCGGCAAGACCGCCGATACGGTCGAAGAGTTCGCGGCCAAGGTGAGCCCGCCCGAGCGCTTCCGCGAGGCCCTGATCGACGGCACCCTGGTGAAGGCCGGCGACCTGCGGGCGCATCTTCCGGCCGAGGGGCTCGACCTCGTGCCGGAGCCGGCCCGCGACCGGATCCTAATCGACGGCAAGCCCTGGAGCCTGCTGCGCGTCGATCCGGTCGTGAGCGGCGAGCAGACCGCGTTCTATACCCTGCACCTGAGGTCGTGATGGCGAGCACCCTGCGCGATTTCGAGGCGGCGCTCCTGCGCCTCGCCGAGCGCGAGATCCCCGCGGCGGTAGCCGAGGCGAGCCGCGGGCTCGCGCGCGAGGTCCTCGAGGGCGTGGTCGCGCGCACGCCGGTCAGGACCGGCCGGGCGCGGGCCAACTGGCGGGTCGGCCTGGCGCGGCCTTCCGAAGGCACCTTGGATGCGACCGACCGGGAGGGGCGGGCGACGGTCGCGCGCGGTGCGGCGGCGATCGCCCTGGCGCGTCCTTTCGAGGCGATCTGGATCGCCAACAACCTGCCCTACATCGGGGTGCTCGAGCACGGCAGCTCGAAACAGGCGCCGCGCGGCATCGTGGCGGCCACGCTGGCTTCGCTGGCAGCGCGACGGAGATAGACGATGAGCTTCGCCGAAACCGCCAACGCCATCCGGGCGCACTTCACCGCGGAATGGCTCCAGCAGCGTCCGACGGTGCCGATCGCCTACGACAACGCCGCCTTCGACCCGGCATTGGACGCGCTGGATCCCGACGGCAACCCGGCGCCCTGGGTGCGCTTCACGGTCCTGCCCGGCGACGGGTTCCAGGCCAGCCTGGGCACGCCCAAGGTCTGGCGCAGCACCGGGGTGGCGATGGTCCAGATCTTCGCGCCGCTGGGCGCGGGCGACGGCCTGGCCAACGAGCTGGCCGACGACGTCGCCACGGTGTTCCGCGGCATTACCTTGGGCGGCGTGATCCTTCGCGCCCCCTCGCTGACCCGCATCGGCGCCGACGGCCCTATCAGTCGGACCTGGCGGCCTGAGCCATAAATCGGAAATCAGAAATCAGAAGTCAGAGGATAGAGGAGCACGGATCAATGCCGGTCACCGATTTCCGCGCAGGCGCGGACAGCTCGCAGGCGCAGCTTTTCTTCGTCAAGGAGACCAACTGGGGCCAGGTGCCCGCCGGGCCGCCCAAGCTCGACACCGCGCGGATCACGAGCGAGAGCTTGACGCTCAACAAGACGACCCAGCGATCCAACGAGGTGAGCGCCGGGCGCAAGATCCGCAATCGGATCCTGACCGCTTTCGAGGTCGGCGGCGACATCGGATTCGAGCTCTCGCTCGACACGCCCGGGGCGGGCGGGCTCGCCGATCTCTTCGACGGCGCGCTGTTCGGCAGCTGGACGGCGGACCTGGCGATCGGGCCGGAGGCGATCGACGTCTCGGCGGTCGACAACTCCTTCACCGACGTGCCGGCGGCCGGCGCCTTCGCGGCCGTGCAGGCCGGCCAGTGGATCAAGACCGCCGGCTTCGCCGATCCGGCCAACAACGGCATCTTCCAGGTCACCTCCAAGCCGAGCGCCGACAAGGTGATCGTCGACGCCGGCCTGGTGAGCGAGATCGGCGGCGGCGACGAGACGGTCAACGGCCGCATGCTGCGCGACGGCACGACGGCCCACTCCTACGTCTTCGAGCTTTTGTTCGGCGGCTTGGCCACGCCGCAGCACCTGGCCTTCCTCGGCAATATGTTCGCCAGCCTCGCCATGAGCTTCGAAACCGACGCCATCGTCACCGGCACGCTCTCGGTGCTGGGCAAGGACATGAACGACCCCTCGGCCGGCTCGGTCGGCGACGGTAGCCCGAACCCGGCCGCCGCCGGCGACGTGGTCAACACGGTGACCGACGTGGGCTTCATCCGCGAGGCGGGGGCGACCCCTTCGGTCTTCATCCGCGCCCTCGACTTCACCCTGGACAACGGCCTGAGGGTCCAGCGGGCGATCGGCAACGGGCCGGGCGCGGCCGGCATCGGCCTGGGCGACGCCGACGTGACCGGTAGGCTCGCCGCCTATTTCATCGACGGCGCGCTGATCGCGAGATACAAGGCGCACACGCCGACCCAGATCGACTGGCGGGTGACCGACGCCGCCGGCAATGCGCTGGTCATCACCCTGCCGCGCGTGCGGCTCTCCAGCTTCGGCGCGCCGATCGGCGGCCCAAACCAGGACGTGGAACAAGCCTTCGACTTCGAGGCCGAGGTCGACCCGGCGACCAACGCGACCATCCAGTTCGACTACTTCGCGGCGTGAGGCGGGAGGTCGGAAAGGGCGCACCAGGGCCGGGCAGGCGCAGAACTGACTTGCCACCCGGGGCGGTATCTGTTAAAGTACAAAACAAGAACATGAACGACCGGGGCGGCTGCCAAGATAGTCTAAGGAGGGGGGAAATGCACCGTTTTGCTTGGATTATCCTGATCTTCTGTTTCGTCCTTCCGGCAACCGCCGCCCAGACCGCGGAGCTCGAAGGCTTCGGGCCGATCAAGTTCGGCATGACCACGGAAGAGGCCCGGGCCGCCATGGGTGGCAAGGGGGAATGGCCGATAGAAAGTTTGTTAATCTACGAGTCTGCGTTCGACCGCGGGACTATTCCGCTGAAGGTGTACCAAGGTTTCGGTGAATCTGGTATCACCAAGGGTCGAGCGGTTGAAGCCACCGTCGTTTACCAGACACCAAAGGGCGGCCCCGAAACGTCAGATTCTTGCCGGGAGAGGACGTTAATAATGGCCGGTCTGATAAGAGAAAAATACAACAAGGACCCTCTAGTGCAATATGGAATAGAAACTAGAGCAGGCAGACCTAATAAGACCATTATATCTATAACCGATATATTTATATTTAATTTTAGCGAGGGCGCCTATATCAAAATTAATAGCAGATTGAATGTTATGCGCGAGAGAAAAGATTGTCTTATTCTCACGATTTATAGACCGCCGACCGACGCCGAGATTCCATTCTAGTCGCGACATCGCCCAAATCTGCGACGCTGGCGTTCGTATGACCGCCTTTCTTTCTTTGAGCACAGGAGCGGGCCATGGCCGAACGTGTCATCCGCATCGCGATCGACAGTGCGCCGGCCGAGGCCGGCGCGCGCCGCGTCGTGCGCTCGCTCGATGCGATCGCCGGGAAGAGCCGGGAGGCCGCCGAGGCCATCGGGCATGTCGAAAGCAGCCTGCAGCGGTTGGAGCAGCTGTCCCGGAGCGCCGATACCTGGCTCGGCGATTTGGCGGACAAAATCGGGCACCTGCGCCAAGCGATGGACTCGTTGGCCGAGGAGACCCGTGACCTGCAAAGTATGGCAGGTTCGGGCGTGGTAAGTGCTTTCCCGAAATCGGGTTCCGACCTTGCAGATCTAAAGGAGTTTTTCGCCGAGCTGACAGGCATGTCGCTGGCCGTGGAGACTGTGCTGGAGTTGGCGAACTCGTTCGAACGGCTCAGTACGGCCTTGCCCGTCATCGGCAGGCTTCTGACCGTCGCCCGTTCGTTTACCGCGGTCGGGCTGATCGGAACCGTGGCGATCGAGATCGTGGAACTCGTGCGAAGCATAAAGCAGCTGGACGGCGTCGACCGGGACTACCTCGCTTTGCTCGAGCAGGTGAACGATCTGATGAAAAGCCGAGGCGAGGTGACCAAGGATGCCGTCGAGGCGGTGCGCGGCGCGGTGCAGCGGAACATAGCGCAGGAACTCGGCTATCTGAAGAACGAGCGGGACCTGCTCGCCGATGTCATTCAGAAAAGGGATATTTATCTGAGGTCACCTCCCGATCCGGAATTCGCGCGAATGCAGGCACCGCTGATATTCGACCCCGAAATCTCGATTGCGAACGCTAATATCGCCGAAATCGAGGGAAAGCTCGAAAAGCTGACGGGCGTTTTTGGTCTGCTGGACCAACTTCTCGAAACCGTCGAGAGCCGTAGCGCGGGAGTCACCCAGAGCAGCGAAGCGCTCGGCGCGGCGCTGGAGACCCAGAGGACGCGCGTCGAGGCGCTGTCACGAGAAACCGAATCCGCGACGGAAGCGAGCCGGCGGCACGGCGAGGCGGTCGCAGAGACCGGTGACCGCCTGCTCGAGGCGATGCCGAACCTGCAGGCGGCCCAGGAGGAAGTTCTGCGCAGCGGCCGCGAGCTGGGAGAGGGAGCCAGGCGCGCCTTCGCGGACTTCGCGGATGCGGCGACCGACGCCGGGGCGCAGATCGAACAGACGATCGGCAACGCGCTGGTCGGCCTCGAGGACGCGCTGGCCGGCTTCGTGCGGACCGGCAAGCTGGAATGGAAGTCGCTGGTCGACGCCATGATCGCGGATTTGATCCGCCTGTTCATCCGCTCGCAGATCCTGGGGCCGCTGGCCCAGGGGCTCGGCGGCCTGTTCGGCGGCGGGAGCCTGGGCCCGCAGTTCGCCGGCACCGGCACCGAGGGCCTGTTGTCCGCCGGGAGTTTCGCCCAAGGCGGTTCCTTCACCGTGTCCGGCAGCGGCGCTCCCGACAGCCGTGTGGTCGCATTCCGCGCCACGCCGGGCGAGCGGGTCACGGTGACCCCGTTTGGTCGGGACGCGCCGGCGGTCAACAGCATCACGGTCGTGAACGCGTCCGGCGGGGAGGTGGAGACCGAGGAGCGCCCCAACGCCAGCGGGGGGCTCGACACCGTGATCCGTGTGCTCAAGCGCGACGTCGAGCGCGACATCCTCGATGGCGGCCGCATCAACAGGGCCATCGCCGCCGGCTTCGGCCTGCGCGCCGCCCCGGTGAACCGATGATCGGAACCGGGGGCCGAAGGCTCTGTCCGGGCACGGCTGGCAACGCCCTAGTCATCACCTTGCCTCGGGTGCGGCTGTCGAGCTTCGGCGCGCCGACCGGCGGCCCCAGCCAGGACGTCGAGCAGTCCTTCGACTTTCAGGCCGAGGGCGACCCGGCGACCAACGCGATCATCCAGTTCGACTACCTCGGTGCGTGAGGGAACGGGACCGGTAAGAGCGCCCCTAGGCCGGGCAGGAACAAACGGCCTTGCCAAACCGGCAAAGCAGCGGTTAAAGTACAAAACAAGAACATAGTTGATCCGGCACGGGCGTCAGCTCATGTGAAGCGGAGGGCGGCCGGGATCAGGTCTGCTCCGTCAACGGTCGTAGAGGGAGGGCAGGATGCAACGTTACACTTGGATCTTTGCGCTCGTTTGCGTCGGTCTGGCCGCGACGGCCGCCCGGGCCGCGGAACTCGAAGGCTTCGGGCCGATCAAGTTCGGCATGACCAAGGAGGAAGCCTGGGCCGCAATCGACGGCAAGGGGGAGTGGAAGTCGGACAGGGTCCTCGTGTACGACTATCCGATCGACCGTGGCACAATCACGTTGGAAGCCCGGCAGTCGTTCTACGACGGTCAAGCAGCCGAGGCCGTGATTTCATACGCCACGCCAAAAGGCGCCCCGGAATCTCTACATGGCTGCCGTGCGAAGATTCTGGTAATTGCTGGCCTGATCCGGGAGAAATATAACAAGATCCCTCTGATGTATTTTGGAGAGAAAGATGTTTATTACCCAAGAAGCATAAAAGATTATGCCGCATTTGATCTTTTGTTGTTCAATTTTGCAAAAGGCGCCTATATCAAGATCGATGGCAGCATGCATGTAACACCTAAGATGAAATATTGCGAAATACTACTGCTCTATCGGCCACCAACCGACGACAAGATACCATTCTAGTCGGGGCATCGCCCAATTCTGCAACACCGGCGGCTTAATGGCCGCCCTTTTTCTTTGGAGCGGGCCATGGCCGAGCGTGTCATCCGCATCGTCATCGACAGCACTGCCGCCGAAGCCGGCGCGCGCCGGGTCGTGCGCTCGCTCGATGCGATCGCCCGCAAGAGCGGGGAGGCCGCCGAGGCCATCGGGCGCGTCGAGAGCAGCCTGCGACGGTTGGAACAGCTGTCCCGGAGCGCCAATACCTGGCTCGGCGCTCTGGAAGACAGGATCGGGCACCTGCGCCAAGCGATGGCCTCGCTGGCCGACGAGACCCGAGATCTGCAAAGTATGGCAGGTTCGGACGTTGTAAGCGCCATACCGGAATCCGGCTCCGAGTTGGCTGATCTCAAGGACGTTTTCACCGAGTTGACCGGCATGTCACTGACCGTGGAGACGGTGCTGGAGTTGGCGAACTCGTTCGAGCGGCTCCGTGCGGCGCTGCCTGTCATCGGAAGGCTCCTGACGATCGCCCGTTCGTTCACCGCAGTCGGGCTGATTGGGACCTTGGCGCTCGAGATTCTCGAACTGGCGCGAAGTATAAAGCAGCTGGACGGCGTCGACCGGGACTACGTTGCTCTGCTTGAGCAGGTGAACACGTTGATGAAAAGCCGGGGCGAGGTGACCAAGAATGCCGTCGAGGCGCTCCGCGGCGCGGTGCAGCGGAAAATGACGGAGGAACTCGGGCATCTGAGGACGGAACGGGACCTTCTCGCCCAGGAACTCGCGGAAAGGGACATATTCGCAGGGTCGCTTCCTGATCCGGCCGCAGTCCAAATGCTTGTCGAGCCGAACAAAGGGCCACGCATCGCCGAGAGGCGAGGCAATATCGCCGAACTAGAGGGCAAGCTGGAAAAGCTGACGGGCGTTCTTGGTCTGTTGGACCAGCTTCTCGAGACCATCGAGAGCCGCAACGGGGGTGTCACCCAAAGCAGCGACATGCTCGGCGCGGCGCTGGAGGCCCAGACGACGCGCGTCGAGGCACTGTCACGGGAAACCGAATCCGCGACCGAAGCGAGCCGGCGGCACGGCGAGGCGGTCGCCGAGGCCGGCGACCGACTGCTCGAGGCGATGCCGAACCTGCAGGCGGCCCAGGAGGAGGTCCTGCGCAGCGGACGGGAGCTGAGCGAGGGGGCCAGGCGCGCCTTCGCGGCCTATTCCGAGGCGGCGACCGACGCCGGGGCGCAGATCGAGCGGGCGATCGGGGGCGCCTTGGGCGGCCTGGAGACCGCGCTGGTCGGCTTCGTGCAGACCGGAAAGCTGGAATGGAAGTCGCTGGTCGACGCCATGGTCGCGGATTTGATCCGCCTGTTCATCCGCTCGCAGATCCTGGGGCCGCTGGCGCAAGCCTTGGGGGCCGCTTTCGGCGGCGGAGGCCTCGGTCCCCAGTTCACGGGAACCGGCTTCGATGGGCTGCAGGCGGCGGGCAGCTTTCAGCACGGCGGCGCCTTTACGGTGGCCGGCAGCGGCGGGCCGGACAGCCGGCTCGTTGCCTTTCGCGCCACGCCCGGCGAGCGTGTCACGGTGACGCCGCGCGGGGCGCCGGCGTCCGGCGCCGTGGTCAACGTCACGGTGATCAACCAGGCCGGCGCCGAGGTCGAGACCCGCGAGCAGCCCAACGCCCAGGGCGGGCTCGACCTGCTGGTGCTGGTCCGCCGCGACGTGGAGCAGGACATCCTGAGCGGCGGACGGATCGGCCGGGCGATCGGCCAGACTTTCGGCGCGGGCGTCCGTCCGGTCGGCCGCTGAACCGAAAAACTGCCCGGGGATAGTGCTCCGGTGCACGACTGTCGCCGGCCAGGCGGCGCAAACGTAAAGGCGATCGACATGACGAGTCCCTACGACCTCTTCAAGACCGACCCGGGGATCGAGACCGAAGGCCTCACCCTCGACTACGGCGACTTCCAGATCCGCATCGCGCGGGCCGGCGGCGCCAACCGCGGCTTCGTCCGGGCGCTCGAGGCCAGGCTCAAGCCCTACCGGCGCCAACTGCAGACCGAGACCCTGGACGAGCAGGTGGCCGAGCGCATCCTGCGCGAGGTCTATGCCGACCACGTGATCCTCGGCTGGCAGGGCGTGAGCGATGCCGCGGGCAAGCCGATGGCGTTCACCCGCGACAACGTGCTCCAGCTGCTCTCCGATCTGCCGGAGCTGTTCCGCGACATCCAGGATCAGGCCGGCCGCATCGCCCTGTTCCGGGCGAAGGAGTTGGAGGACGCCAAGGGAAACTCGCGAAGGCGCTCCGCTGGCAGCTAGAGTGGGGCGCGAAAGAAGCCTTTCTGGAGCGGGTCGCCGAGATCGCCGGCGCGCCGCCGCCGGCGCTCGAGGCCCGGCCGGTGCTCCCGCCGGGACTGGGCCGCTACATCGAGGCCTTCGACCGGCTCTCGGGTGCGCGGGGCGCGGGCTTCGGCGGGCCGCTTCCGATCCCGCTTTCCGAGATCGAGAGCTACTGCCGGCTGTTCGGCTGGAGCGATCCCGAGGAGACCGGCGACCTGGTCGAGGTCGTCCAGGCGATGGATGCGGCCTATCTGGAAGTCTCTGCGCGGCTGCGCGAAGCGGACCGCCAGACCGGGGCCGGCCGGCGGGGCGCAGTCGCCCGGCTCGACGACTTCATGTGATCCGTATTGGAGGCGGGAGGCCCGGTATGGCGCCTTTGCCGCCGGCCGCGGGCATCAGAAGAAATACCTGACCCCGGCCAACAGAGTGTGGGCCCTGTAATCCTTGAAGACAAGGCCGTCCATGGTAAAGTCGCCCCCGAAGAAGTCTTTGTCCTTGGTGTCGGACGTTCCCAAATAACTGTAAGTCCCAGTAATGGCGATGCTCGGCGTGATCTGAAAGGCGACGCCGGCGATGGCCTGGAAGGCAAAGACGAAATTGCCGGTGTCGACCGCTACGCTGCCGCTGGTCGTCTCTATATCAGCGTCGAAGAAGCCAAACCCGACGCCGCCCCCGACGAACGGCCGCACGCCCCGCCCGCCCAGAACCAGGGGTAGCTCGACGTATCCGTTCATCATCGTGGTAAAGAGCCCGACATAGCTCTCGTCGAGCTCCTCGGCGACGCCCAACATCTCGAAATCGTCGATTTCGGCTTGGCGCCAGCCGAACGCAAGCTCACCCCGGAAGTAGTCGTTGAGGTACCAGCCTGTTGCGACCTCGACGGCCCAACCGGGGTCGAAATCCAAGTCGACGGCATCCCCCAAATAATCGCCGGTGTTGTCTTCCGTCTGGAACATGCCGATGCGCGTTTCGATGTAGGCGCCCGGCGGCTCCTCGGCCAGTGCCTGGCAGGGCAGCAACGCGACGAAGAGGGCCGCGGCAAAGGCATTTCGCAACATCGGAGGCTCCGGGTTTCGGTCGGCGGAACAAACGTGCGGTGAGCCTAGTCCGATATAGTTGAGTGAAGGTTAATTCCGCCGCCAAGGCCGGGTAACGACAGCCTGTTCAAGAAGGGGATGGAAATGGCGAGACGCCATCGACGCTTCGATAAAGGACCCGCGATCGGGCTGCCGGCACCCCGAAAAGACATTGGCGGATACGGTCCGGACGGTCTCGTTGTCCTGTCGGTGCAGCGCGCCATCCGGACTCTCACCGGTCTCTATCCATCGCTTCGCCGGCCTGCCGATGCGGGCGCTCGTCCCACGGGGCGCTGAGCCATGGCGAACCCGACCTGGCCTGCGAGTCTGCCCCAACGGGTCGCCGTCGACGGCTACGGCGAGGGTCCGCCCGACACCACGGTGCGGAGCCGGATGGACGCGGGCCCGGCCAAGGTGCGCCGGCGCTTCACCGCCGGGGTCCGGCCGCTCTCGCTGCAGCTCGACCTGGACGGCGCGCAGGTCGAGACCCTGGACGGTTTCTTCGAGGCCACTCTGCTGGGCGGCGCGCTCGCCTTCGACTGGGTCCATCCCAGGACGCAGGCGGCGGCGACCCTGCGCTTCGTCCGGCCGCCGGCCTACCGCCCGCTGGCCAGCGACGCGGCCTGGCAGGCCGTCCTGCAGCTGGAGATCCTGCCATGAGCCGGAAGACAGGGACCAGGGATCAGGTGTCGGAAAGCCGGCTGATACCTGATCCCTGTCTTCTGACATCTGGAGCGGAGCGCCCCCATGTCGCGTAGCGTCACCCTGACCACCCGCCAGGCGCTCTATGCCCAGGAGACGGGCGAGGCCTTCCTGGTGCTGTTGACGATAGATCACGCGGACCTGGGTGCGCCGATCCGCGTGAGTTCGGACGCGGTCGATACGGTGAGCCGGGGCGACACCTTTTTCGCCTTTCCGTTCCAGCTGTCGCTGCCCGACGATACGGACGGCCGGCCGCCGAGGGCGCGGCTCACAATCGACAACGTGGACCGGACGGTCGTCCAGACGCTGAGATCGATCGCCTCGGCGCCGAGGGTCCTTATCGAGGTGGTGCGCGGCGCCGACCCGGATACCGTCGAGGCCGCCTTCCCGGACTTCGAACTCTCCAACGCCACCTACGACGTGTTGACGGTGCAGGGCGACTTGACGCTGGAGTCCTTCCTGCGCGAGCCCTACCCGGCGGCGCAGTTCACGCCCGCGGGGTTCCCGGGGTTGTTCTGAGGTTAGAAGACAGATGAGCAAGCCGCCGGCCTGGGCCGCAGACTACATCGGGATTCCGTTCCTCGAGAAGGGGCGCGACCGGGAAGGCTGCGACTGCTGGGGGCTGGTGCGCCTGGTCCTGGCCGAGCGCTTCGGAATCGAGCTGCCGAGCCACGCCTGCGACTACGACACGGTCAAGGACCATGGACGAATCGCAGGGCTTATAGGGCGGAGCAGGCACGACCAGTGGTTCGAGGTGTGGTCGCCTCTGTCATCTGGCCTCTGTCCTCTGTCGTCCGCGCCCGGCGACGTTGTGCTCTTGCGCCTCAGCGGCTTGCCGATCCATGTCGGCCTTGTCGTGGCGCTCGGCTGGATGCTGCACGCCGAGGCCAAGGTGGATTCGGTCCTCGAGCGCTTCGACGGGCTGGAGTGGCAGCGGCGGGTATTGGGGATCTACAGGCACGTTGCGCTCCGCGCAAGGAGACAGAGGACAAAGGACAGATGACAAGACACCAACTACCCTCTGTTCTCTGTTCTCCGTCCTCTGGGGTGCGGCTGACGGCCCGCCCGCATCCCTTCGGCGCGGGGCGCGCGGACATGGCGGTCGAGGCCGGGCTGACGATCGCCGAGATGCTGGAGGTTGCCCAGGCCGACCCGGTGCTGAGGCGCCATGCCGCCGTCTATCTCGGAGACCACTTCGTGCCGCGCGAGAGCTGGCGCCGCGTCCGGCCCAAGCCGGGCACGCAAGTGACGGTCACCGTGGTCCCGCAAGGCGGCGACAACGCCAAGGTGCTGCGCACGGTCCTGACCATCGTCGTCATCGCCGCCAGCGTCTACACCGGCAATTACGTGGCGGGATTGGAGGGCAGCAGCGCGCTCCTCGGCGGCCTCGCACAGGCGGCCGTCAGCATCGCGGGCACCCTCGCGATCAACGCCTTGGTGCCGCTGCCCAAGCCGCAACTGTCCGACCTGTCGGGCGACCCGCGCAGCTCGGGGTTCCTGTCGGGCAGCCGCAATCGGCTCAACCTGTTCGGCGTGGTGCCGCGGGTGCTCGGAAGGCACCGCATGACGCCGCCCTTCGCGGCGCGGCCCTTCACAGAGGTGGCTGGCGACGATCAGTTCCTGCGCATCCTGCTGTGCTGGGGCTATGGCCCGCTCACCCAGCCGGCGGCGCTCAAGATCGGCGAGACGGCGGTCGAGGAGTTCGAAGAGGTGGAAGTCGAGCACGTCCAGGGCTTCGGCCCGGACCCGCGCGCCTTCGCGCCCGCCGACGTCGACCCGGTCGGAAACAGGATCGCGGTGCCGGCCCACGGCTTTCTAGAGGGCCAGATCGTCGAGGTTACCAGCGACACCGCCCTGCCGGGCGGCTTGGCGGCGAGCCCGCAGACCTTTGTGCCGGCCGACGTGAACACAACCGCCGACCGGATCTCCATCGCGGGCCACGGCCTCGCCGACGGCCAGCCGGTCGAATTCGAGACCGACGACGCCCTGCCGGGCGGGTTGAGGAGCGAGGCCAGGTACTTCGTCGTGGGGAGCGCCCAGAACGACTTCCAGGTGTCCTCCGCGCCCGGCGGCGCGCCCGTCGACCTCGCCGACGGCGGTGCCGGCAGCCACGGCTTGCGCGCCGGCCATTTCGTCCTGGACGCCATGGCGAACGACTTCCAACTCGAAACCACCCAGGACGGCGGCGCGCTCGACCTGACCAGCCAGGGCAGCGGGACCCACACGGTCAGCCGGATGGTCGAACGGATCACCCTCTTCACCGAGGACGTCTTCGAGCAGGGGCTCACGGTTGCGCTGGACGAAACCTTCCAGGTCCAGACCACCCAGCCGGAGGCGGACGAGATCTCCCTCGACATCACTTTCCCGGCCGGACTGGTGCGCTTCGAAGACGATGGCGACAAACGGGACCACAGCGTGATCGTCGAGGCCGAGTATTCGCTGACCGGCCAGGACGACTGGAGCGTGGGCGCGCTGGGCAAGGTCTTCGCGGCGCGGACCGTGGCGCTGGCCGCGCCGCCGAGCGCCCGGGTCTATCGGGAGGCACAGGGCGAATCCTACACGGTTCAGCGCCAACGCATCGACCGTGTCGTCATGGACCGATATTCGGGGGCGCTGACCGTGCTTCGGGGCCGGACCGTCGAGACCGCGCTGACCGCCGGCACGAACTTTGCGTTCGAACCCTCGGATCCGGTGCCGCCGCCGACCAGCGGGTTCACCGGCCGGCCCATGGCGCTGCCGGCCCACCAAATGGGCATTGCGCAGGTCCTGCGCAGCTCCGGCGAGACCGTGGTCAACGACAGCCTGATCACCGACGAGCGGGCCCCCGACTCCACGGACCCCGAGTTCGGACCTGCCGACTTCGTGCCGGCCGAGAGCACCCTCCAGGGCCGCTCGCTCGACATCGGGAGCGGCACGCTCACCTTCGCCGGGGTCCGGACCGTGGCGCGCAAGGCTTCGGCGATCCGCCGGTCCCTGCGCTTCGCGCCGCCGCAGCGCGGCCAGTACGACGTGCGTTTGCGGCGCACCACGCCGGAGGCCGCGCCGGGCGGCCGCATCGTCGACCAGGTGGTCTGGACGGCGCTCAGGAGCATCACGCAGCGCAACCCCGTCAAGATGGGCGGCTTGGCCTTGACCGCGCTGAGGATCAAGAGGACAGACCAGCTGGAGGGCCAGATCGAGGCGATCAACGGCGTGGTCGAATCGATCCTGCCCGAGTGGAACGGCACCGACTGGATCCCGGAGCCGACCCAAAACCCGGCAGCGATCTACCGCGAGGTTCTGCAGGGACCGGCCAACGCCCGGGGCCTCGCCGACTCGCGCACCGACCTCGCGAGCCTGCAGGACTGGCACGAGAAGAACACGAGCCAGCGCTTCGCCTACAACCAGGCGGTCGATTTCCCCGCCACGGTGCTCGGGACACTGGCCGAGGTGGCGGCGGCGGGGCGTGCCGCGCCGACCTTGAGAGACGGCAAGTGGGGCGTGGTCGTGGACGAGCCGCAGAGCGTGCCGGTGCAGCACTTCACGCCGCGCAACACCTGGGGGTTCTCGGGCGAGAAGACGTACCTGAAGCTGCCGCACGGCTTTCGCGTGCGCTTCGTCAACGAGCTGGAGGGATGGCGGCAGGACGAGCGCATCGTCTACGACGACGGCTTCGGACCGGCCAACGCCGGCGAGTTCGAGGCCTTGGAATTGCCGGGCGTGACCGACCCGGAACTGGTCTGGCGTCACGCCCGCTTCCACATCGCCCAGGCGCGGCTCAGGCCCGAGAGCTGGACCTTTCTAACCGACCTCGAAGCCATCGTCTGCACGCGCGGCGATCTGGTGCTGTTGACCCACGACGTGATCCTGGTCGGCTTGGCCGCTGGGCGGATCAAGTCGGTCGCGGTCGACGGCGGCGGAAACGCGACGCAGCTCGTGCTCGACGAGGCGGTGCCGATGGAAGCCGGCAAGAGCTATGGCCTGTCGATTCGCCGGCCCGGCGACAACGCACTGACCGCCACCGTCGACACGACCCCAGGCGAGCAAACGCGCGTGACCATGACGACGCCGATCCCGGCGGCGCAGGCGCCGTCGGCGGGCGACCTCTTCGGCTTCGGCGAGACCGGGCGGGAGACGCTGGAGGTCCTGATCAAGGCGATCGAACCGGGCGACGGATTGACCTTCAGGATCACGGCGATCCCGGCGGCGCCCGCCGTGCACCGGGCCGACGTCCTGCCGCTCGCCTTCCTGCCCGCCGACGTGAACACCGGAGGCGACCGGATCGTCAAGGCGGACCATGGGTTCGCCGACGGCGACCTGGTCTCGGTCACCTCGGAGGGGACGCTGCCGGGCGGGCTTCCCGCCAACCCGCGGAGCTTCGTCCCGGGCGACGTGGACCCGGCGACCGACCGCATCGCCATGGCCGGCCACGGCCTCGCGAACGGCCAGGTCGTTCTGTTCGCCACGGACGGCAGGCTGCCCGGCGGCCTCCGGCCCGGTCGGACGTATTTCGTCATCGAGGCGACTGCGGGCGACGTGCGGGTCGGCGCGACGAAGGACGGGTCGCCGGTCGGCCTCGGCGACGGCGGAAGCGGGACGCACGCTCTGGAGACCTCCTTCGTCGTGACCGGCGCCACGGCCGGCGATTTTCAGCTCGCCGCGACGCCGAGCGCGCCGGCGGTGGACTTGATCGATGGCGGCACCGGCAACCACACGGCGACACGCCTGATCCCGCCTTTCGACAGCGGAATGACCCTGCCCGCGGGCATCGCGGCGCCGGCGGTCGGCCAGGTGCTGTCCGACGGCTCCGTCCTGGAACGCCAGCCGGACGGATCCTATACCAGCCGCATCCTCGCGACGCTGCTGCCCGTGGTCGGACTGCGCGAAGACCTGGCCTCCATCGAGTGCCAGTTCCGGGCCAGCGGCACCGACGCGCCCTATGGCCGCTGTCCGGCGATCCCGGCCGAAGTCCGCGAGGTTTCTATCGCGCCGGTCGAGGACGGCGAGACCTACGACTTCCGGCTGCGCTATGTGGCGCTGGACGGCACGCCGGGTCCGTGGGGGCCGACGGTCACGCACATTGTGCTGGGCAAGTCCGCGCCGCCGGCCGACGTGACCGGCTTCAGCGCGCAGCAGAACGGGCCGGTCGTGACCTTTTCGTGGGACCAGGTACCGGATCTGGACCTGCAGGGCTACGAGATCCGCTTCGGGCCGCCGGGCATCGCCTGGGAGGACGCCGACCCGCTGACCCAGGTGACGCGGGGCACGCGGATCACCACGGCCTCGGTGCCGCCCGGCACCTTCGACTTCCACATCCGGGCCAAGGACAACGCCAAGCCGGGCACGCCGGAGGGCGGCAATTTCTCGGCCAACTCCTTGGTCGTTGCGCTTACCGTGACCTCCGCGCTCGACATCATCGAACAGCGCGAGCAGCACCCGGCTTGGAGCGGCGCGACCAGCGGCTTCCTGCGCAATCCGTTGACCGGAGACCTCAACCCGGAGTCGAACGCGCTGGCCTCGGCGGACGCCGCGCAGGACGTGTTCGACAGCTACGTCCGGGACCCGGTCGCCGCGGGCAGCTACGAGGCGCCGGAGATCGCGCTCGGCTTCGCCGACCAGGTGCGGGCCTGGGCCGACGTGCGGAGCGTGCTCGGCCCTGGCGAGACCGGTCTGGCGGTGCCGGCGGTCGATCTCGACGCGCATAGCGGCGGCGGCTACGACGGCTTCGAGCCCTGGACCATCGGCGAACTGGAGGCCCGGTTCTTCAAGTTTCGGGTCGGTTTCGACTTTACGGCCGGCCTGGTCGTCCTGAAGGGCTTCAAGCCGACGGTCGATCTGCTGGAGAACGAGGTGCGCGGCACGGTCGCCGTCGGCCGCGGCGGGCAGACGATCGTCTTCCCCGAGCGGTTCCACAACAGGCCGCAGGTGATCGCCGACGCCGAAGCCGCGGCCGGCGCACTGCGCTTCGCGCGCAAATCGAACGTCACCGCGAGCGGCTTCGACGCCACCGTGGTGGACAGCGCCAACACCGACGTCGGCGGCACGGTCACCTACTCGGCAAGAGGGGTTTGATCCAGAAGATAGGGGACAGAGGACAGGGGACAGGGGAGTTCTGTCCTCTGTCTTCTGGCGCCGGGCAACAAGCAAGGAGTGACGAGTATGGCTAGGAAGAAAGTCAAGACCACGAGCCCGGCGCCGAGCGCCGAAGTGCTGGCCCAGGCGATCCGCGACAAGGCGGCGGAGTTGAACGCGCTGGTGGGCCAGCTGCGCGGACGCGACATCCAGGTCCACCTGGGCGTGCGGACCCGCTACGACGGCCGCGAGACCGAGCCCATGCCGGAGCTGGTGCCGCAGTTCCGGCGCTTCCAGGAGCTTTAGGCCATGGCCGTCGGCACCTACGTCCAGCCAAATTTCCAAACCCAGACCGGCACCGGCTACAAGACGAACCTCGACAACGCGATCTCGGTCTCGGCGATCGCGGGCAAGTGGTTCGCGCCCCACGAGACCAGCCCGCCCGGCATGTCCGTCGTGGTCGACAAGGGCCGGGTCTACGACCCCTACCAGGCACCGTCGTTCTTCGGGCCCGGCCCGGTCACGGTCGGCTTCGTTGCGCCGACCACGAACCCGCGCATAGATCGGCTGGCGATCGATCCGAAGACCGGCACGATCGTGCATCACCAGGGGCCCGAATCGGCCACGCCGCCCGCGCCCGGCATACCCGTCGACGAGCTGCCCTGCGCCAAGGTCGCGCTTTCGGTCGGCATGAGCGAGATCACCAACCAGGAGATCACGGACGAACGCACCTTGAACCGCGTCGGCTTGGGCAACGCCGCCGCGCAGGACCACGCGCCCCTGTTCAAGGCCGCGGCCTACACGGTGCAGCTCGCGGATCACGGCAAGCTGATCCTGTGCAATACCGCGGGCGGACCCTTCACGGCGACCCTGCCGGACCCGGCCGTCGTCGGGACGGCCTTCGTGGTCACCTTGAAGCGGACGCTCTCGGGCGGCGGCAACGCGCTCACGGTCGTCTCGGCCGGCGGCCGGCCGATCGACGGGGCGGCGAGCCTGTCGATCGGCGAGCAACGCGACGCCGTCACCTTCGTCTCCGGCGCCGCGGAATGGTTCGTCCGGGGCTCGGAGCGCCTGCGCGACGGCCAGGTCACGAAGGCCAAGATCGCCAACGACGCGGTGGACCTCGCCAAGATCGCCCACGCGACCCAGGGCGACCTGCTCTATTGGGCCGCCGGCGGCGCCCCGGCGGTGCTCGGCGCCGGCACGGCAGGGCAAGTCCTGACGACCCAAGGCGCCGGCGCGAACCCGGTGTGGCGTCCCGACGCGTTTGGGGCGCAGCTGTTGCATGTGCGCGACGAGAAGGCGGCGGGAACTAACGGCGGTAGTTTTACGTCGGGGTCGTGGGTGACCCGCGACCTAAACATGGTCAAGACGAACGAAATAACCGGGGCCAGCCTGACGACAAATCAAATCACCCTCCCCGTCGGCAACTATTTCATAATCGCCCGAGCCCCCGCCCGCTCCGTGAGCAAGCACAAGATGCGTTGGCGCAACGTGACCGACGGTACCGACATTGTCCATGGAACCACGAGCGTCACCCAAAGCAACACCGCCATAGAAACCCACGGCAATATCTCGGGTCGTTTCAGCGTGATCGGGGCGAGTAAGGCCTTCGAGCTCCAGCACCGGGCGGAGGTGACGCGGAACATCGATGGCCTGGGTTCAGGTGCGAACTTTGGGGTTACTGAGGTCTTTGCGGAACTTTTTCTCTGGAAAGTGCGCTAACGCACCCCTTCGCTTTTGCGCATAACAATAAGATCGTGAAAGTCCATTTCCACATGATCGACAACGTCGAAATAGCGGGACCAGTGAGAGTCCACGTACGCCCGCGTGTGAAATGCTGCCTGATAGAACGATGGGAAACCTTTGGGCATGATGTCCTGCCGAAAGAAACCAAAGCCCTTCTCCCATATTTCACGCTGCCAAGGCGGCGCCAGCTGCTCAACAAGTTTCTCCGCGTGTACTGTCGCCAAGACCACCGCACCGGGCCGAGCCAACCTCCGTAGTTCTTTAAGCCATGCCGTCTGAAGGCTCTCATCGATATGCGTGAAGACGGAGACACCGATGATTAGACCGAAGGTTTCGGCATTGAACTCCGTAGGTGGAACGCCGCCATTGACCTCAAACGTTCCCGACCAAAGGTGTTCCCTATCCCAAGCGATCGCATCGGGATCCACATCGAGACCAAAGTATGCGTGGTGGGGAAAATCGCGGGTCCACCAGAGTGTAAGCCGACCGCAACCGCATCCGAAATCTAGCACCGAGCTAGGGTCACATAACTTCACGCCATGCTTGGTAAGAGCGGTTTTGATCGTCTCAACGGAATTACGTCCGCCCTCGAGATATGCTCGCAAATCAGGTGTGCCGCACACCCTGTGACGCAGATGAGGTGGTGGAACGACATCGACGCCGAATTCCTCCTGAACTGCTCGGTCCATCTTGGCGGCTTTCGCGTAAGTCAGCGGTAGATAGCCACGATGATACAGCTTTAAATAAAGTCCCTTGAGCATCCATTCGAGGCGGGACGGCAACATTGGCGCTATTGCGCGTCCGATTTGTCGGATCGAAACCATACCCTGTACCTGTGTCCTCTCGAGCAATCGTCACAGCTGAGAATTGCAGCCCGCGCGACCTCAATGCTGGGCCATTCGCTGCGGCAAGGCAAGCTCGACCACGTGGGGGTCGTGACGGCCGCTGAGACCCCTGACGTCGAACCGCCACGGCCGCATCGCCGCCTCCGGGCGGCTCTTTCCTGGAGCAGACCATGCGCCCTTTTTGATGGCCGCCGCGCTCGCGGCGGCGTTTCTGACGGTCCCGCTTCGCGCCGCCGGGGCGCAGGACCAGTGCCGTACGCGCGACAGGGTGGTCGCTTTGCTGGCCGAGGAGTACAAGGAGGCTCAAGTCGCCATCGGCGTCACCAACAGCGGCGGTCTGGTTGAGGTATTCGCCGCGGCGGATGGTTCAACCTGGACGATCGTTGTTACCTCGCCGCGGGGCATGAGCTGCGTCGTTACCGCGGGCGAGGGCTGGCATGCGCTCGAGTGGAAAACCGAGGAGCCAGAGACGTGATTTGGGAGGTGTAGCCAAGGGGGAAGGCCGTCATTGCTGTGCGCGCGGTGGCGGACCGTGGGAATCGGCGGTCTCGATTCCGGTTCACTGTGTCCCGATACAAAGACGGGGGCCATATGGCCCCCGTCTCGCTTGGCGAATTTCGCCTGGCTCAGTGCATCTGCACGTCGCCAATGCGCCACGGGAGGATGGCCGGCTGCGGCCCGTCCATTCCCGAATCACGTTTTGCTTGCGGCTTCGGA
>CAMYKD010000075.1:0-20828 GCA_947258885.1 uncultured Kiloniellales bacterium
AGCGCCAGGCGGTCTTCGTCGCCCGCCCACTTGTCGCAGACGTCGACTCCGATGTTGTAGCGCTCGGGCACCCGCCAGCGGAAACCCTGGGTCAGCGCCCTGTAGCTCTCGACCTTCTCGAGCATGGCTCCTCCCCTCGCTCGCCGGCCCTTCGACTAGATTAGCCATTGCCGCGGCGAAGCGGTATACCTGCGCGCGGAACGGCGACATTTGGGGAGGACGGGATGTTCCAGGACGATCTCCTGAAGGGCAAGAAGGTGCTGATCACCGGCGGCGGCACGGGGCTCGGCAAGTCCATGGGCCGGCGCTATCTGGAGCTCGGCGCCGAGCTGGTGATCTGCGGGCGGCGCGAGGAGGTGCTGGCCGAGACCGCAGCCGAGTTCGATGCCGCCTATCCCGGCAAGACCGGACGCTACGCCTGCGACGTGCGCGACCCCGCGGCGATCGAGGCCATGATGGACGAGATCTGGCGCGAGCGGCCGCTCGACATCCTGGTCAACAACGCCGCCGGCAACTTCATCGCCAAGAGCGAGACCCTGTCGCCGCGCGCGGTCGACGCGGTCCTGGGCATCGTGCTGCATGGCACCGCCTACGCGACGCTGTCCTGCGGCCGGCGCTGGATGGCGGACGGGCGCCGCGGCAACGTGCTCTCGATCGTCACGACCTATGCCTGGACCGGCTCGCCTTACGTCGTGCCCTCGGCCATGGCCAAGGCCGGCGTGCTCGCCCTGACCCGCTCTCTGGCGGCCGAGTGGGGCGGCAGGGGGATCCGCCTCAACGCGATTGCGCCGGGGCCGTTTCCGACCAAGGGCGCCTGGGACCGCCTGGTCCCCGGCGGCGGCTTCGAGAAGGCCTGGCTGAACCGCATTCCGCTCGGCCGGGTCGGCGAGCACCAGGAGCTGGCCGATCTGGCGGCCTTTCTGGCTGCCGACCAGTCCGGCTACATCAACGGCGAGGTGGTCACCATAGACGGCGGCGAGTGGGTCAAGGGCGCCGCCCAGTTCGCCCTTCTGGAGCATCTGAGCGACGAGGATTGGGCGGCCATGCGGCCCGAGAAAAAGAGCGGCTGAGCGCGGCGGGCCGGAAAATCGGAACGAGCCCATGCAAAGGGGGGACGCGGGTTTCGGCGCCGGTTGCCCTTGCCCGACGCAACGCCGAGAGTCGTCGGCGATGACTTCTGGTCCTACTGCTTTTTCGCCTTGCCGGCTTTCTTCTTGAACTGCTCGCCACCGGTAGCGACGTTCTTGTCCTTGGCGGCGGTCTTCTTCGTCGCGCCTTTCTTGGCCTTCTCCGTTCCGATCATGGATTTGCCATCGGCCTGCTTGCGATTTTCGTAGTTCGATTGGGCGTTCCTGACGCAGTCATCCTTCTGGCCCGGCTCGGCGATCTTCTTGCAGTCTTTCAGATCGGCCTTGTATTCCTTCTCGGCCTTCTCCTGGCCGGCCCAGGCGGAACTCGGTCCAAGGGCCACGGCTGCCGTTCCGATCACCAGTCCGGCGGTGGCAATGATCAGCGATATCTTCATATCCAAGGTCTCCTTGCGTTGGCTGTCTTCGACCGGGCGGTTCCGGGACAACGGTCTCGACCGCCCCTCGGCCGCTTCTAGCGACGATCGACACGAAAAAGATGTGACGACGGTCACAGATGCTCCCGGGCGGCCACCTACAGTCCTTTCCGGTAAGCGTGATGGTAGGCGTCAGCCCGGCCGTCATTGATCCCGCGCATGGGCGGTGCCATGAGCCGGGAAGGCGGGGCGGCCAACCTGCCAGATGGCGCTGTTGACAGGCAGCTTAAGCTCCCGCCCGCGCGGCGCGCATCGCCTCGCGGTGCGTGATGTAGAGGCCGGAGAGCATGATGATGGCGGCGCCGGTCCAGACGAGCGGCTCGGGCTGCTCGCGCCACAGGATCCAGCCTAGGATGGCGCCCCAGACCAGGGCCGTATACTCGAAGGGGGCCACGACGGCCGCCGGCGCATTCCGGTAGGCCGCGATGACGAAGTAGGCGGCCGTGCCGCCGACCAGGCCGATCAGGCCGAACAGCCAGATGTCGCCACCGGCCGGCGCCCGCCACAAGAAGGGCATGAGCGGAAGGCCGGCGAGCCCGGCGCCCAGCGTGGTGTAGGCCAGCATGGCGACGTTGGTCTCACTGCGCGTCATGCGCCGGGTGAGCAGCATGGCGAGCGCGAAGCTGAGCGCCGCCGCCAGGATCCACAAGGCCTCGACACGGAATCCGGCTGCGCCCGGCCGGACCATGACCAGCGCGCCCATGAACCCGATCAGGACCGCGGCCCAGCGCCGCACGCCGACCGGCTCGGCGAGAAGCGGGGCCGAAAGCGCGGTGATGAAGAGCGGCGCGGTGAAGGCGATGGCGATCGCCTCGGCAAGCGGCATCCGGCGCAGGCCCGAGAAGAAGGTGAACAGCGCGACGAAGACGAGAAGCGCGCGCAGGGCGTGGAGGCCGGGCCTGCGGGTCCTGAGCGCGCTCAGCCCGCCGCCCCGCCACACGAAGGCCACGACGGGCAGAAGCCCGAAGACGTAGCGCAGAAAGACGATCTGCGCAGGCTCGTAGTCCCGGCCCAGCCACTTCGCCGTGGCGTCGACGATGGCGAAGAACAGGACGGCCAGCAGGATGCTCGCGATCCCGACGCCGAGTCGATCCTTGCCCGGGGCGATGCTGGATGGCTCATGCGTCATACGTGTTCCCCTGGCTCCTCGTCGCGGCGGCGCCTCGAGCGGCCAATCCGGGCCCGCGGCGCGAAGCAGAGCGCAGACGATATGCGACGCGCGCAAGAGCCGGCAAGTCCGGACCATGGACCAACCCGATGACCGGGCCGGCCTCCGCAAGCCACCGAAACATACATATGAAAAACCGTATATTTCATCTGGACATTACCGGACAGAGATCGAACAACCGCGCGAAGACCCGCCATGGAGCATCGAATCGACCACAGCCTGGCCCGGACGGCCCGAGCGGCCCTGACCAGGGGGCAGGGGAAGCTGGGCCTGGGATGGCGGCGATTCAATGCCTCGCCCTACCGGACCCTGCTCGCTTACCTCCTGGCCAAAAAATGGCTGTTCTTCGCGGTTCTGGTCGGCATCGCGCTGCTCGACCTGCCCTTGCCGGAGGGACTGACCGAGGCGGGACGGATCGTTCTCACTATGTCGGTCGTCGCCACCATCCTATTCGTCACCGAGCCGATCCCGCTGCCTGCCGTAGCGCTTTTGATCGTGGTCGGCCAGGTCCTGCTGCTGGGGCTCGATTCCTCCGAGGTGGCGCGCAGCCTGATGAGCGATTCGGTGCTGTTCATCATGGGCTCGCTGATGATCGCCGTCGCCGTGGTCAAGCAGAAGCTCGACAAGCGCCTGGCGTTCCTCATCGTGCGCTTCACCGGTACCAAGACTTCGAACGTTTGCATGGGCATCGCGCTGGTCTCCGGCGTGCTGGCGTCGTTCATCGGCGAGCACACCGTGGCGGCGATGATGCTGCCGGTCGGGGTCACCCTGATCTCGCTGACTTCGGACGACCCGGCCAGGGTCCGTCGGCTCGCCATCGTGGTTCTGCTCTCGATCAGCTACGGCGCGTCGATCGCGGGCATCGGCACGCCCTCGGGCGGCGCGCGCAACGCCATCATGATCGGCTACTGGCGCGAGTTCTTCTTCGATCCGGGCAACCCGGAAACCTTCCGCTACGCAGTCGATTACCTGAAATGGATCACTTTCGCCTACCCGATCTTCCTGATCCAGATTCCCTTGGTCACCTCGATCCTGTTATGGACCTTCCGTCCCAAACAGAAGAGCATCGCGCGCGCGGTCGTGCGCCTGCGTGCGCAACTCGCCGACCAGGGCCCGATGAAGCCCGCGGACTGGGCGACGATCGGTTTATTCGTCCTGATCCTGCTCGGCTGGATCCTGCTGTCCGACGGCATCGGGCTCGGCACCGTGGCGGTGCTGGGCGCCGCGGCATTCCTGGTGATCGGGCTGGTCCGCTGGGAGGAGCTGAACAACGGCGTCAACTGGGGCGTCGTCCTGCTCTACGCGGCGGTCATCTCGCTCGGCGTCGAGATGAAGGTAACCGGCGCGGCGCTCTGGGTCGCTCAGAGCTTCCTGTCGCTGCTGCAGCCCCTCGGCGTGGACTCCGGGTTCGGTCTGTGGGCCGCCGTGTCGGCGCTCACCTCGGTGGTCACCAACACCATGTCGAACGGCGCCGCGGTCGCGGTGCTCGGCCCGATCACGTTGAACCTGGCCGTCGTGGCCGGCGAGGAGCCCCTGGTGATCGGCTTCATCACGGCGATCTCCTCGGCTTTCGCCTATCTCACCGTGGTCGGCACGCCGGCCTGCACCATCGTCTACGCGTCGGGCTATCTGCGCACGACGGATTTCCTCAAAGCCGGCTGGAAAATGATGGTGGTTTCGACCATCATCACCTTGCTGGCGGCCTGGCTCTACTGGCCGCTGCTGTTGTGAGCGAGGAGGGGCGGGGCATCCATGGAAGTTTCGGGGGATAAGCGCTTTCGCATCCTGAGCTGCATCGACGGCTCGGATGAGTCCTACCGAGGTCTGCACTACGCGGCCCGGCTCGGCGGCGGGGTCGATGCCGACATCATCCTGCTCTACGTCCGGGCCGTCGATCAGGACATGCGCTCCGGCGGCCTGCAGCCGCGGGTATTCCGGGAGAACCTGCTGGACTGGGGGCTGGACCTGCCGGGCATTAAGTACCTCAAGAAGGGACGGGAAGACCTCGCCGAGCTCGGCATCATGAGCGACCACTGGACCGAGCGCGCCGTTCACGTCGACCGCCAAGGCGATCCGCTGGGCGACAATTCGATCGAGTACACCAATCGGGCGGGCAAGAAGATCGTGCTCAAGCTGATCGTGGCGCCGGACATCGTCGAGGGCATCCTGGAAGAGTGCGAATCGAACGAATACGACCTCCTGATCCTGGGGGCCTCGGAACGTTGGCGGCCCGGCCGGCGCAAATCCTTCTGGGACCCCGCGGTGGCGGAGAAGGTGGTGGCCCGTGCGCCCTGTTCCGTGATCGTGGCTCGCGAGCTGAAAGAGAACTACGGCCATTTGATCTGCACCAACGGCTCGGAGCACGCCATCGACGTGGCGCGCAAGGACGCGATCTTGGCGAGCCGTTGCCAATGTCCCATCTCGCTCATCTCGGTGGTTCCCGAAGGCGAGAGCGAGGCGACGGCGATGGAGGCGCTGACCCGCACGCGCGAGGCTATCGAGGCCGAGGACGTCGTGGTCGAGGAGATCTTGCCGCGGGTCGGCGACACGGTGGAGGAGATCGTCAAGGCCGGCGCGCGCTACTCGGTGATCGTTATCGCGCCGTCCGAGATACGGCCCAAATGGTGGCTGCTGGAAACCGACATCGCCTACCAGGTGATGGAGCACGCCCACAACTCGGTGATGATCGTGCGCTAGAACGGTGGCCGTGCGAACTCCAATCCTCCGTTGGAGGCGGAAGCCGGATTCCTAGCCGCGCGGCGACCTCTCGATCGATCAAATGGATAGCGCTATCTGTGTACAAATCTCCAAAACGGCAAAGATAGCGACCATGATCTTCCCAACACGGAATACCGTACCCCAGGGAAATTAGGCATGAACTTCCAGCGCCGCGTCTCGTTGGGCGCGCGCGCCCGGCCCAATCCGGGAACTCCGCAGGCCTTTGAACTGCCGGTTTCAGCGCGCAAGGTATCGATTCATTGGTGTGTTTTCGATAAAGTCTTTGCCCGGCGGGGTTGTCGGTGGGATTTCGTGGGCTAGGGGGCTCCTTGGCTCTGCCGAATAGGACGGCGACCCTCGGGGCTGTCGCCGGTGTCGGGAGACGAAGGGGTGTTTGGGGAGAAACCAGGAAAACCGGAAGCCGGCTTCACGGACACCGCGGCGGCGGCGACCAGGGCCGCCCGCTGGACGTTGCTCGCCTTGGCTCTGCTGACCGGCTGCGCGACGCCAGAGGTGCGCAACGAGCGGCTGGTCCGCTTCATGGACGAGCTGTTCTTCGGCGGCCCCTACGATGCGCACCACAAGCAGGACAAGCGCCTAGCGCGGTGGAGCGGTGCCATGCGCGTCGCCATCACCGGGCCGCGCGCCGAGGACTACCGCGATGCTTTGGCCGAACAGGTGACGAGGATGGCGGAACTCTCCGGGGTCGATGCGCGCATGGTCGAACCCGGCGACGGCGAGGCCAACGTCGTCGTCGAGCTGGTTGAGGAGCGCGACTTCCTAGTCAACCGGGAGTACGCCGACTGCTATGCGCAACTGAAGGGGGGCGAACACCATGTCGACAGCGCCAAGGTCTACATCGGAATGGACAAGCCCGAGGGATTCGAGGACTGCGCGGCACACGAACTTATGCATGTCTTCGGGTTTCGCTTCCACTCCGGGATCGTGCGTTCGGTCATGAGCCCGACCCATGGCGAGGACGAGCTGACGGAATGGGACGAGCTGGCGTTCCAGGTGCTCTACAATCCCAGGCTCGAGCTCGGCGCGCCGCGCGATCTGGCGCTGCCGGTCGTCCGGCAGATCGTTCGAGAAAACAAGGTGGGGAACTGAGTATCTGCGGCATTTTACAGAGGGAGGAGCAGTGCAAATGAGACGGGCTGGACGGGTTGAGACAAGCTGTGGGGCGATGGTCCTCGCAGTGGCGCTGCTTGGACAGGCGGTCTACGCACAGGACACCGGAGAGGAGTGGCAATCCCAAACGGCGGAGCAGAGCAGGATCGTCTTTGTCGCTCCCGGCCTAAGAGATCAGCGGGTACGTTATCTGAGCAGCGCTGCCCAGGACCACGACTATAAGATCGAGATCGCCTTCTGGCGGGGCGATGCCGCACACCACAACAAGGCGCTCGTCCAGTTCGTTGAGCTATCTCCCAACCGCCATTTTCGAACGAAGCAGGATCCGAAGGACTTCATCGAGAGGTTCCCCGCTTTCGAGGACAGGGACCTCGAGTTCGGGGGGCTGAAGCGGAACGGCAACAGGCTCGGGACCGTCGAGTCCCGGCGCTTTGGATTCGACGATGTCCAGTGCCTGGGCTTCGCCCAATATTGGGGCGAGTCCTGGGGCGACGGGATGAACGCCGGCACGAACCTTCTGAACGGCTATTACTGCGCCGACCCCGGCCGGCCGCTCACCAAGGAACTGCGCCAGGCGGTGATCAAGGACCTCGGCATCAAGGGTTGGGCCGTGCCGGCGGTTCGGCAGGCTTTGCCGCTCGAGATCTGGCTGGAAAGGCCAGGGCGGCCCAGTGGCCTGTACTTCGGCAAGCTATTCTTTGTGGAGGGTGCCGGCGAAGGAGATCTCGAGTTCCGGCTGCCGTTGCCGTACGGATTGTGCAAAGGCCGTTGGACAGCTCGTGCGGGCGCGAACAGTACGTTCCGGCAGGCGGACCTGGATTGGGAAGTGGCCTGTGCGGCGGACGTAAAGGCGGCGGGCGCCTACCGGTTCGACGACTCGGGGCACGGCGAAGGCAAAGGACGAACGACGGACGGCGCTCTCCTGTCCCTCGAATTCGATTCCTAGCCCGCCGCCGAGCGAGGCAAGGCGAGGGCGCCGGCCGTAAGGGCACGGCCGGCGCGCCCACATACCGCCTTACTTGAGCGGAAACTCGTCCCTGCGGCCTTGCGGCGGCAGCAGGAGGTCGCGATTCTGCTCCACGAGACCCTTGAGCAGGGCCAGACTTTCCTTCAGCTCTTCGATACCGTCTCCCGTGCCAAGCCCCTTGCTCCTTCAAGAACGCGGTATCGTCTTTGAGGGTCTCCGTATCGGTCTCGACGCAGGCGTGGCGCGCGCGTGGGGGGCGATCTTCCGGCAGATAAGTACCTGATAACTTGTACCGTAAGATCAAGAGCTGGAAATCAAATGAATATGCACTATCTTTAAAATATGGTATGATATTTTGATGGAAATGTTAATGAAAAGTACGCTCTTTGGCAAATCACCTCATTACGTGGACTGCTACGTTTGAAAATAGAGTGGGGTGTTTGCTTGATCGAGATGTGGAATTCGGATCTCGACTTCTGAGGAGACGGGCAGATGAACAATATACTCATCGCGTTTGACAGGAACCCCGACGGGTCATGGACCTCGAACCAGGAGGTGACGATGACCGGGCCCGAGGGGGACATCGAGATCGTCCGCCTTATGACCTTCTTTCCCGACGAGACCTTCCACGGTCTCGACGTGGCGGCGTGGCTCGAACGGCACAGCCTGGAGGATTGTCGGGTGTAACCTGTCGCTCCGTGCCGTGGCACCGCGCCGAGTTCGGTGCCTGATTCCGCTCGATTGAAGGCCTCCGCGCCGGGCGGTAGAGTGGCCGGTCACGAGACAAGACCGGGACGCCGCCCGAAGCCATGCCGCTCGATTCCAACTCCAAGTCCCAGACCGCGCATTCCGCCTGTCCGCACGACTGCCCCAGCACCTGCGCGCTGGAGGTCGAACGGCTGGGCGCCACGCGCATCGGCCGGGTGCGCGGCGCGCGCGACAATCCCTATACCGACGGCGTGATCTGCGCCAAGGTGGCGCGCTACGCCGAGCGCGTGCACCACCCGGAGCGCCTGACGACCCCCCTCAAACGGATCGGCGAGAAGGGCGGGGGACGCGCGTCCTTCCAGGCGATCTCCTGGGAAGCCGCGCTCGACGAGGTGGCAGAGGCGCTGCTGAAGGCCGAGCAGCGCCACGGACCGGAGACCGTCTGGCCCTACTACTTCGCCGGCACCATGGGCCACGTACAGCGCGACGGTATCCAACGTCTGCGCCACGTCATGGGGTACTCGCGCCAGCATTCGACGATTTGCACCACGCTCCCGGAATCGGGCTGGCTGGCCGGGGTCGGGGCCAAGGCCGGCGTCGACGCCCGCGAGATCGCGCAGTCGGACCTGATCGTCGTCTGGGGCGGCAACCCGGTCTCGACCCAGGTCAACGTCATGACCCACATCGCCAAGGCCCGGAAGGCGCGGAACGCCAAGCTCGTCGTGGTCGACCCCTACCGCACCGGCACGGCCGAGCAGGCCGACCTGCACCTCATGGTCAAGCCCGGCACCGACGGGGCGCTGGCCGCCGCCGTCATCCATGTGCTCCTGAAGGAGGGTTTCGCCGACCGCGGCTACCTGGCGCGGTACACCGACTGGGACGCGGACGCCGAGGCGCACTTCGCGGACAAAACGCCGAAGTGGGCGGCGGCGATCACGGGGATCGATGCGGGCGAGATCCAGGACTTCGCCCGGCTCTACGGCGGGACCAAGCGCAGCTTCGTTCGCGTCGGCTACGGCTTCGCGCGCGCGCGCAACGGGGCGTCCAACCTGCACGCGGTCTCCTGCCTGCCGGCGGTGACCGGGGCCTGGGCCGAGGAGGGCGGCGGCGCGCTCTGGGGCAACGGCGCGATCTATCGCCTGGACAAGACCCTGATCGAGGGCCTCGACCGCCTCGACAAGTCGGCGCGCGCGCTCGACCAGTCGCGCCTGGGCCCGGTGCTGACCGGCGACAAGCGCGATCTGGGCGAGGGCCCGCCGGTGACCGCGCTCTTCGTCCAGAACACCAACCCCGCCGTGGTCTGTCCTGAGACGAGGCGCTGCCTCGAGGGCCTCTCCCGCGCCGACCTCTTCACCTGCGTGCACGAGCAGTTCATGACCGAGACCGCGGCCCTGGCCGACATCGTGCTGCCGGCGACCACGTTCCTGGAGCACGACGACTACTATACGGCTTCGGGCCACACCTTCCTGCAGGCGACCAAGCCCGTGATCGAGCCGCTGCCCGAGTGCCGCTCGAACCACGAGGTGATCTGTGCGCTGGCCAAACGTCTGGGGGCGGAGCACCCCGGCTTCGAGATGAGCGCCTGGGAGCTGATCGAGGCGACCTTCCAGGCCTCCGGCCACCCGCCCGCCGGGGCGGTTTGGCGCGAGCGCTGGCTCGACTGCGCCGAACCCTTCGAAAAGGCGCACTTCCTGGACGGCTTCGCGCAGCCCGGCGGGCGCTTCCGCTTCCGCGCCGATTGGGCGGGAGTAGGGCGCGATCACGCCGGCATGCCGGCCTTGGCCGACCATTGGGAGAGCATCGACACGGCCGACCCTACGCATCCCTTCCGGCTGGTCGCCGCGCCGGCGCGCAGCTACCTCAATACCTCCTTCACGGAGACCCCGGGCTCGCGCCGGCGCGAAGGCCGGCCGGAGATCATGGTCCATCCCGAAACCTGCCAGCGGCTGGGCCTTGGGGCGGGCGCGCGTGTCCGGGTGGGCAACGCCCTCGGCTCGCTGGTGCTCCACCTGCGGCCCTTCGACGGCCTGCAGCCCGAGGTGGTCGTCGTGGAGAGCATCTGGCCCAACGCCGCCTTCGAGGAGGGCCTGGGCATCAACACGCTGGTCAGCGCCGATCCCGGGGCGCCGCGCGGCGGCGCGGTGTTCCACGACACCGCGGTCTGGCTGCGCCCGGCGTGACGTCCCGTCGGCATTGCGGCATAAGGCGAATTTTCACCTATATAGTAGGATGATCGGGACCCAACGATGCGCCTGGCGTACGAGACGGTGACCAATGACCGCTGACAAGAAGCTGCCCAGCACCTCCTCGGGCGCCGAGGTCGACGCCTTTCTCAAGAAGGTGGCGGCCACGCCCAGCGTGCGGACGCCGGGCGAGCGCGGGCGCCTGATCTTCGCCATGGACGCCACGGCGAGCCGCGAGCCGACCTGGGACCAGGCCAGCCACATCCAGGCCCGCATGTTCCAGGAGACCGCGGCGCTCGGCGGGCTCGACATCCAGCTGGTCTACTACCGCGGCTTCGGCGAGTTCGACGCCGGGCCGTGGATCAACGATCCGGACGCCATGCTGCGGCGCATGACCGGGGTGTTCTGCCTGGCCGGCCACACCCAGATCGCCAAGGTGCTGAAACACGCGGTCGAGGAGACCAGGCGCAGGAAGGTCGGCGCGCTGGTCTTCGTCGGCGACTGCCTGGAGGAGGACATCGACAGGCTCGGCCACCTGGCCGGCGAGCTGGGCCTCTTGGGCCTGCCGTGCTTCATGTTCCACGAGGGCCAGGACGCCATCGCCGCCAAGGCGTTCAAGCAGATCGCGCGCCTCTCGGGCGGCGCCTTCTGCCCCTTCGACGCCAACGCGCCGCAGCAGCTGCGCGACCTGCTGTCGGCGGTCGCGGTCTATGCCGCGGGCGGGCGCAAGGCCTTGGCGGACTATTCGCAGAAGCACGGCGGCGTGGTGCGCCGCCTGACGCACCAGATCAAATGACGGTCCAGGCGGAGTGATCCGGTCTTGATCGCGTATTTCATCCTCGGCTTGGCGCTGCTGGTCAGTTTCATCCTGATCGGTCGCTGGTTCGTCGGCGCCGACCCGAAGGTGGTCGCTAGGGCCCTGCGCTGGACCCTGGGCACGCTCGGTGTGGTCTTGGTCCTCCTTTTGATCTTCTCTTGGCGCCAGGCGCTGATCGCCCTGCTGCCCATGCTGATCATCGTGCTGCTGCAGTCGCGTGCCCTGCGCCAGCGGATCAAGGCAGCGGCCGGTCCCAGACCCGGCCAGACCTCGGAGATCGCGACCCGGTTTCTGAAGATGACGCTCGACCACGACAGCGGCGTGATGAGCGGCGATGTGCTCGAGGGCCGCTTCGCCGGGCGTCGCCTGGACGAGCTGGAGCTGGACGAGCTGGTCGAGCTGTGGCGCGAGTGCCAGGCCGCTGACCGGCAGTCGGCGGCGGTCCTCGAGGCCTACCTGGACCGCAGCCAAGGCGAGGCTTGGCGCGAAGCTGCGGGCGCGGCGGCGGGCGGCGAGGGCGCCGGGGCGGGCGGGGACGGCGGCGCCATGTCGCAGGAAGAGGCCTACAGCATCCTGGGCCTGGACCCCGGTGCCAGCAAAGACGAGGTCCGCGAGGCGCACCGCCGCCTGATGCAGAAGGTACATCCGGACCACGGCGGCTCGAATTACCTGGCCGCCAAGATCAACCAGGCGAAAGACCTGTTGCTGGGCGCGTAGCTTCCCCGACGATTCCGGTTGGATCCTGGATACGGACCAGATGTACCGCGGAGGCCGACAAGTCGGGGCCTCCGCGTGGGCCGATGGACTGGACGAGAGGTGGCTGCGAAGGTCCGGCTTGTGGGGATGAGCGCCAATCATGTTCTCTGCGCTTTTCTTCGTCGCCTGCGTCGTGTTCCTCGTTCCCCTGCTGACAGGATGCGGATGAAGCTCCGGCCCTCGGGCGCCTTGCCAGTGCCGTCGGATGTTTGTACACGAAGCCGGCGGTCGGCGGGAGGAAGCATGGGACGCAGCAGCGGAATCGGACGGGGCGGATGCGGCGCGTGGGCGTTGACGGCCGCCGTTCTCGCCCTGGTGGCCTGCGCGCCGCGGCCGTTTTCCAAACCCGAGATCATCGCGGGCGGCGACAGGACCGTCTCCATCAAGGCCGGGCAGTGGAGCAATACCGACGGGCTGGCGAACGCCTACTGCGCCGACTACGGCAAGCGGGCCGTCGCCAGGGGCCGAACGCGCCTGAGCGGCAAACAGCTGACCGATCTCTATATCTACGACTGCGTCACCGACCACAAGTAACGGCCTCGCGCCGCTACTGGCACGGCTCGTCCCCGGCTTTCGCCACTAGCATTACACCGCCGCTTGCGGTGCCGCACCCGAGGGATTCGACAGTTTCGAAGAAAGCGCCAAAGACGCCGACGGCGATTCTCGACCTCGAAGCGAGCGACGGCCAGGACGATCCGGCCGGTTTCGATGCGCCCGACATCTTCGCCCAGCGCTACGCGGGCGCGGGTGGCGGGCTCGGGGACCTCGACGCCGACGGCCGCACCGACATTCTGTGGCGCAACACGACGACCGGTAGCGCGGTTCTCTGGCAGATGGACGGCTTCACCAAGGAGGCTTCGGCCTCGATCGGCGGTGTGCCCCTCGTCTGGGAGATACAGTAGAGGCACGGGGTCTGGGCAGATCCAGGCGCTGGGGACAGTATGCGCGCCGAACACCCGATGTGAACGCCGCCGAGGGCTTGGTTTCAGTCTAGGACGACGAGGTTTTCCGCGGAGGACTTGCCGTTCCGGCCGGGTACGAGCTCATACTCGACCTTCTGACCCTCGTTCAGGCCTTTCAAGCCCGCCCGCTCGACGGCGGAAATATGGACGAAGGCGTCTTGGGACCCATCGCTCGGCTGGATGAATCCGTATCCCTTGACCGGATTGAACCACTTCACCGTTCCAGTAGCCATGGCTGCTCCTTTCGAATGATCCGATTGGCGTGGGCCGTTTCACGCGGTATCATGATATCTGAGGGGTCCACACTTTCTGGGAGTAGCGCGGCGTGGCGTGACTGCAACGGCCAGGGTACGCCAAGGTCATATATAACCTGTGCCCTCCGTTTGTCCGGCGCGGCGCCGATTCGCAAGGGAAGCAGGCAAGGCCACCGCTTCGAAGCCGAAACCAGGGGTCGAAAAATGTACCTTTGTGAGATTGAGCGGTAAAGGTGATTTTATGGCTGAGGTAGAAAACGGGTTGGACGATCCGGCCTTGGAGCGCTTTCCCGAGCCCAAGGTTCGTTTGTGCTTGATGTGCCGCCGGGCGTTTGAAAGTGCTTGGGCCGGCGAACGCGTCTGTACGAAATGCAAATCGCAAAGCGGTTGGCGCAGCGGAGGCAGTGGCTTGTCGAGCTGACCTCGGAGACTCCCGGTCCGTCTCTCTCCCAACCCGCAACGGACATGATCGAAGTGGTGAAGAGCGCGGTGTGCCGCTTGTCCCGGCGCCCGGCCTGTGGCATACCACCGCCGCTTGCGGCTCCGCGCCCCGAACGACTCGACAGCCCCGACAAACGCATCACGGAAATCGATGCCACGCCCAGCAAAACAGAGCCCCGTGCGCAAGGCGGTCTTTCCGGTCGGCGGCCTCGGCACCCGCTTCCTGCCGGCGACCAAGGCCCTGCCCAAGGAAATGCTTCCGGTGGTCGACAAGCCCTTGATCCAATATGCGGTCGAAGAGGCGCGTGCCGCGGGCGTCGAGGAGTTCATCTTCGTTACCGGACGCGGCAAGTCCGCCATCGAGGACCACTTCGATCATAGCTGGGAGCTCCAGGACAGCCTGACGGCGCGCGGCAAGCAGGCGGAACTGGCCGAGATCCAGGCTTGGCTGCCGGCGCCGGGCCAGGTCGCCTATACACGCCAGCAGGAGCCGCTCGGCCTGGGCCACGCGGTCTGGTGCGCCCGGCACTTGGTCGGCGACGAGCCCTTCGCGGTGTTGCTGGCCGACGACCTGGTGCTGTCCGACGCCCCCTGCCTCGCACAGATGGCGGAGGTCTACGGCCGGGTCGGCGGCAACCTCGTGGCCGTGATGGACGTGCCGCGCGAGCAGACCGGGCGCTACGGCATCCTGGACGTGGTCCAGGACGACGGCCGGCTGGCCGAGGCTAAGGGCCTGGTGGAGAAGCCGAGGCCGGAGAAGGCCCCCTCGACCCTTTCGATCATCGGCCGCTACATCCTGCGGCCCGAGGTCTTCGCCGAGCTCGACCGCCGGGAGAAGGGCGCCGGCGGCGAGGTCCAGCTGACCGACGCCATGGCCCGGACGATCGGCAGGATCCCCTTCCACGGCCTGCGCTTCGAAGGGCGGCGCTTCGACTGCGGCAGCAAGGCGGGCTTCCTCGAGGCCAACATCGCTTTCGCCCTCGAGCGCCCGGACCTGCGGGCCGAGGTGACCGGGATTTTGGGTCGCTACAACAACGCACTGGAGAAGGCCTGATGCGTATCGCGATGATCGGAACGGGCTATGTCGGGCTCGTGTCCGGCGCCTGTTTCTCCGAATTCGGTTACCAGGTGGCCTGTGTCGACACGGACGCGGACAAGATCGCCCGCCTCGGGCGCGGCGAAATCCCGATCTACGAACCCGGGCTCGCCGACATGGTCAAGCGCAATACGGTCGCGGGCCGGCTGACCTTCACGACCGATCTGGCGGCGGCGGTCAAGCCGGCCGATGCCGTGTTCATCGCGGTCGGCACGCCGCGCGACGAATACGGCGGCCACGCCGACCTGGGCTACGTCTACGCCGCGGCCCGCGAGGTCGCCGCGGCGCTGGACGGATATACCGTCGTCGTGACCAAGTCGACCGTGCCGGTCGGCACCGGGCGCGAGGTCGGGCGGATCATCGCGGAGACCCGCCCCGAGGCGGAGTTCGACGTGGTGTCCAACCCGGAATTCCTGCGCGAGGGCTCGGCGATCAACGATTTCATGCGCCCCGACCGTGTCGTCATCGGCACGCAGGGCGAGCGACCGCACGGCTTGATGCGTCTGGTCTACCGGCCGCTCTACCTCAACGAGACGCCGATCCTGTTCACGGGCCTGGAGACCGCCGAGCTCACCAAATACGCGGCCAATGCCTTCCTGGCCACCAAGGTCACCTTCATCAACGAGATCGCCGACCTCTGCGAATGTGTCGGCGGCGACGTGCACGACGTGGCCAGGGGGATCGGGCTGGACGGGCGGATCGGGGCCAAGTTCCTGCACGCCGGGCCGGGCTTCGGCGGGTCGTGCTTTCCCAAGGACACCCTGGCGCTCGCGCAAACGGCCAGGGATGCCGGCGCGCCGGCCCGGATCGTCGAGACCGTGATCGAGGTCAACGAGGACCGTAAGACGCGCATGGCCGAGCGGGTCATCGCCCAGTGCGGCGGCTCGGTCGAGAACAAGCGGATCGCGGTCCTGGGAGTCACCTTCAAGCCGAACACGGACGACATGCGCGCCGCGCCCAGCCTGGACATTCTGCCGGCACTGCTGACGGCGGGTGGGCGCGTGTATGCCTTCGACCCGGAGGGCATGACCGCCGCCAAGCCCCTTCTGGACGGGGTGGTCTGGTGCGAGGACGCCTATCGGACCATGGAAGGCGCGGACGCACTGATCATCCTCACCGAATGGAACCAGTTTCGCGCGCTCGATCTGGCGCGCGTTCGATCGCTCATGAGGACTCCGATGATGGTCGACTTGCGCAACATCTACACCCCCGGCGACGTCGCCGCGGCGGGTATCCGTTACAGCTGCGTCGGACGCCCGACCTTCGAGCCGGAGTCGGGGGCATGACCGGCGGGCATCGCTTCGATCCCACGATTCTCCGCGAGTACGACATCCGCGGCGTCGTCGGGCGCACCCTGTCGCTTGACGACGCCCGTGTCCTGGGCCGCGCTTTCGGCACCCTGGCCCGAAACCGTGGCGCCGGGGCGCTCGCCGTCGGCTACGATGGCCGGCTGTCCTCGCCGGAGCTCGAGGCCGCCCTGGCCGAGGGCCTGGCCGCCTCCGGGCTGGATGTGCTCAGGATCGGCCGTGGGCCGACCCCGATGCTGTACTTCGCGGCCTGCACCCTGCCGGTCGGTGGCGGCATCATGGTGACCGGCTCGCACAACCCGCCCGACCACAACGGCTTCAAGATGACCCTGGGCGGGGCCTCCTTCTTCGGCGCCGACATCCAGGAGCTGGGCCGGATCGCCGCGGCGGGGAATTTCGCGGCGGGCGCCGGCCGGATCTCCGAACATCCGGTCTTCGATGCCTATGTCGAACGCCTGTTGGCGGACTACGATGGCACGCGTCCGCTGAAGGTGGTCTGGGACGCGGGCAACGGCGCCGCGGGCGAAGTCATGACCGCGCTGACCGCGCGTTTGCCGGGCGAGCACACCCTGCTCAACGAGGCGATCGATGGGACCTTTCCGTCCCATCACCCGGACCCGACCGTGCCCGAGAACCTAGTGCAACTCCAGGAGGCCGTGCGCGCCTCGGACGCGGATCTGGGCATCGCCTTCGACGGCGACGGCGACCGGATCGGCGCGCTCGACAGCCAGGGCCGGATCCTCTGGGGCGACCAGATCATGCTCTACCTGGCCCGCGACGTGCTGAAGCAACACCCGGGGGCCACGATCATCGCCGACGTCAAGGCGAGCCAAGTCCTGTTCGACGGGATCGCCGAGGCCGGCGGCCGGCCGCTCATGTGGAAGACCGGCCATTCGCTGATCAAGTCCAAGATGGCCGAGACCGGTTCACCCTTCGCCGGGGAGATGAGCGCCCACCTGTTCTTCGCCGACCGCTACTACGGCTACGACGACGCGCTTTACGCCGCGGTCCGCTTGATCGGGGCTATCGGCCGTTCGGGCCTCGGTCTGGCCGAGTACCGTGATTCCCTGCCGCCGCTGGTCAACACGCCCGAGCTGCGGTTTCCCTGCCCGGAGGACCGCAAGTGGACGGTGGTCGAGGAGGTGCGCGCGCGCCTGGCGGCCGAGGGCGCCGAGATCACCGACATCGACGGCGTGCGGGTCAAGACGGCCGAGGGCTGGTGGCTGCTACGGGCCTCCAATACCCAGGACGTCCTGGTCGCCCGCTGCGAGGCGGCCGACGAGGCGGGACTGGCCAAATTGAAAGCGGCGCTGGCCGCCCAGCTCGAAGCCAGCGGCCTGAGCTTCCCGGCCGAGTGAGACGCCGGCGCGTCTAGTCCGCAGGCTGGTCGTTGAGGGCGAGCTTGACGCCGTCCTTGGACTGGACCACCAGGCAGTCGATCTCGAGCGACTTCAGACGGCGGCAGGCGTTGCGCGCCTTGGTCTTACTCAGGCCCATGAGCCGCGCCCGATAGAGCGGTCCCTGACTGGCCTCGACCAAGGGGATTACGACCCGCGTGTCGCCCAGGATTCCGGGCAGGCGTTCGGCTGCGTCCTGGGCCGCCTTCCTGGCCGGGCTGAGACTGTAGAAGGCCCCCACCTGGACGCCCCACCTGCCCGTCTTGGCGAGCTTCCGTGCCGCCTCGGCCACCCTGCGCCCGGCTTTCGTTGGAGCCCTTTCCGTCCTGGCGACGGCGGTCTTCGCCGGCGTCGGCACATGGTGCATGCCCGGCGGCAGGAGCGAGATCGGCGCACGTGCGGTGACCTGGGTCTGTTTGGGCTTGGACTCCGGCGGCCCGGGGGGCGGCGCGTCGCCTTCGGCCAACGGCTGAGCGGGTTTGGCCGGCGGCGGGCCGGGCACCGAGGCCTGAGCCGTGGTCGTCGCCAGATTCGCGGGCTTCGATGGCGGCGCCTTGGCCGGGATGCCCCTGATGACCACAGGCATGGCGAAGCCCTTGTCGAGCAGGCGGGCCATGTGGCGGTCGCGCGCCCTGGCCGTCTTGCCGCCGAACACTACGGCGATCAGGCGCCGACCGTTGCGCACGGTCGAAGTGGCGAGGTTGTAGCCCGAGGCGCGTGTATAGCCCGTCTTCAGGCCGTCGGTGCCGCTGTAACTCTTCAGAAGCTTGTTGTGATTGCGGTAGGTGCGGCCTTTGTAGCGGAAGCTCTTGGCCGAGAAATACCTGTAGAACTGCGGAAAGTCGACGATCAACGCGCGGGCCAGCATGGCCATGTCGCGCGCCGTTGAGAGCTGCCGGCGGTCGTGCAGGCCGGAGGCGTTGCGGAAGCGGGTTCGCGTCATGCCGAGCGCCGCCGCTTTCCTGGTCATGCGGCGGGCGAAGCCGCCCTCGCTGCCGGACAGCGCCTCGGCGAGCACCACGGCGGCGTCGTTGGCCGACTTCGTGACCAGCGCCAGGATCGCGTTCTCGACCGAGATCGTCCGACCGCGTTTCAGGCCGAGCCGCGAGGCCGGCATGCGCGCGGCGCGCCACGAAACCTTCAGCGCCTGCTTCGCCTTGAGCCGGCCGCTCTGCAAGGCCTCGAAGGCCAGATAGAGCGTCATCATCTTGGTAAGCGAGGCGGGATAGTTGCGGGTGTTGGCGTTGACCTCGTGCAGCACGTCGCCCGTACCGGCATCGATCACGATGGAGGCATAACGGGCCCGAGCCGGGCCGGGTATCGTCGCCAGCGCCGCCACCAGGCAGACGAGCGCCAAAAGGCCGGCGCGACGTTCGAGTTTCGCTGCTCTCTTCAGGATCATGCCCGTCCGACTTGAAGCGCCCTTGTTGAGTAAGACCGTGATTCGATTGCGAATCTACGGAATTAACCATGTCTTGTCCAGGATAAGGCTCGATATCTTACCATGGCGTTAATCGTTGCCGGATCTCGGCCAGGAACACGGTGAGGCGGTGTCCCTCGCCCTGTGGTGGAAAAGGTGGGCGAAAAACGTTCCTGACACCTTTTTCGCCGTGCGGATGCCGAACGCTCAGGCCTTGGCCGGCGGCGGGTTGCCGGGGATAGGCTCGCCCTGCAGCGAGGGATGGCTGCGCTGGTATTGCGGGGGAAAGTCGGCCCGGGCGCCCAGCGCCTCGGCCGCGTGCCAGGGCCAGCGCGGGTTGAACAGCATCATCCGGGCCAGGGCGACCAAATCGGCCTGACCGCTCCGCACGATGGTCTCCGCCTGGCGCGGCTCGGTGACGAGGCCGACGGCGATCGTGGTCAGGCCGCTCAGCCGCTTCACCTCGGCGGCAAACCCGGTCTGGTAGCCCGGGCCGGCCTCGACCGCCTGGGCAGGGGCCAGGCCGCCGCTGGAGACGTCGATGAAATCGCAACCGCGCTCCTTGAGCGCCAGGGCCAAGGCGACGCTGCCGTCCAGGTCCCAGCCGCCCTCGATCCAGTCGCTCGCGGAGATCCGGATGCCGAGCGGCCGATCCTCGGGCCAGGCGCCGCGGACCGCCTCGAACACCTCGAGCGGGAAGCGCATGCGGTTCTCCAGGCCGCCGCCGTAGGCGTCGTCGCGCCGGTTGCTGAGCGGCGAGAGGAACTGGTGCAGCAGATAGCCGTGGGCGGCGTGGATCTCGATCAGATCGAAGTCCAGGCGCAGCGCCCGCTCTGCGGCCTGCACGAAGGCACCCTTGATCCGTGCCAGGCCCTCGCCGTCGAGCGCCGCGGGTTCCGGCCCGCCCGGCGCATAGGGCAGGGCCGACGGCGCCACGGTCTGCCAGCCCCCGTCATCGGCGGCCAGCGGTTTGCCGCCGCGCCAGGGCACCTCGGACGAGGCCTTGCGCCCGGCGTGGGCGAGCTGGAGGCCGAGCTTGGCGTTGCCGTAGGACCGGCAGAACCGGACGACACGGGCCAGACCGGCCTCGTTCTCGTCCGAGTAGAGCCCGACGCAGCCCGGGGTGATGCGGCCCTCGGGCTCGACCCCGGTGGCCTCGACGAAGACCAGCCCGGCGCCCGAGACGGCGAATTGCCCCAGGTGCATCAGGTGCCAATCGCCGACCGTGCCGTCCTGCGCGGTGTATTGGCACATCGGCGACACGACGATCCGGTTGGCCAGCTCCAGGCCGCGGAGCGCAATCGGTGCGAACAGCTTACTTGTCATGGGGTCTCCGTCCTCGAGATGTCGCCCGAGCGTGGGTCGCGCGGGCTTCCGAGGCCCCCGCGGCCGCTGCTATTCGTCCTTCACCAGCGAGAGCCGCGCGGCCGGGTCGCCGGGCAGCAGGTGCTCGGCCCAGGGACCGTCGGGCATGTCGCCGGCCAGCTTGGTGATGTGCTCGTTCCACCAACTGCGCTGTTGTGAGAGGTCGTCGTAGTCGTAGTGCACCGCGCGCCAGACGCGGTCGGCCACGGCATAGCTCAGCAGGTCGAGCGGAAAGCCCACGTCGGCGGAGCTGAAGCGGGTCGAGTCGAAGGACAGATAGGCCAGCTTTAGCGCGGTCCGCATCGCGGTCTCGTAGCCGAGCGCCCGGTCGAGGATCGGCTTGCCGTAGGCCGTGGCGCCGATCGACAGATAGGGCGTGCGCCGTTCGACCTCGATCCAGTTGGCCTCCGGATAGATCAAGAACATACGCGGTTCGGCATCCCCGGCCAGCTGCCCCGCCAGGATCGAGTGCAGGTTGAAGGCGAGCTTCGAATCCTCGAGCGCCTGGCGGTCCTCTTCGGCGACCTGACGCAGGCAGCGGCCGTAGAGCTCGACGGCGTCGAGCAGGGCGCGC
>CAMYKD010000075.1:20883-31456 GCA_947258885.1 uncultured Kiloniellales bacterium
CCGAGGTCATGACGCAGACCTCGGCGCCACCCGGGCCGTGCAGCGAAATCTTCCGCACGCTGGAGACTTGATTGCCGCTGGTCACCCGGCCGTCGGCGAGGCACACCAGGCCGTCCTGGATCTTGATGCCGAGGCAATAGGTCATGGGCGTGTCGGCTCCCTGTGCGTTGCGAGGGCGCGAGTGTGGCACGGCCCTTCGGGTCCGGGCAAGCGGCTGTCCGAAGCGGGTTTGCATTTATGTTGCACCGCACAAAAAATCCTTGACAGCGAGCTTTTCCAGCCTATCTTTACGGTCATATTGCAGTGCAACAAATTCTTCGCCGCAAACAATGGGCCCGGTGGCTTTCCGGTAACCGGCCCGGGCACGGTTCGAGCGAAGAGAAACCCCCAGGAGTGGAACGAAATGGCTAGCAAGAAGTCCAGCACCAAGCCCGTCAAGGCGGCCAAACCCGCCAAGCCCGCCAAGGCGGCTGCGCTCGCCGCTGTCGCCAAGGAGCCCGTCGAGCCCGTCGAGGCCCCCGTCGCTGTCGCCAGGGAGCCCGTCGAGGCCCCCGTCGCTGTCGCCAAGGAGACCGTCGAGGCGGTCGTCAAGGCCGGCGCCGAAGCGGCTTCGGCCGGTTACGAGAAGGCCGCGGCGATCACCAAGGAGCAGGTCGAAAAGACCTCCAAGGCCGTTTTCAAGGGCTACGGCGACTTCGCTGCGCTCGGTCAGGAGAACGTCGACGCCGTGGTCAAGTCCGGCAACATCGCCGCCAAGGGTTTCGAGGCCCTGAGCCAGGAGGTGATGGCCTTCGCGCGCAGCTCGCTCGAGGGCAACGTCGCGGCGACCAAGGCGATCCTCGGCGCCAAGGATCTGCGCGAGGTGGCTAACCTGCAGAGCGCGCACACCCGCCGGAGCTTCGACCAGGCCCTGGCCGAGAGCGCCAAGCTGACCGAGATGTCGGTCAAGGTGGCCAACGAGGCGATGCAGCCGATCCAGGCCCGGGTTACCGTGACGGTCGGAAAGCTGATCAAGCCGGTCGCCGCCTGACCCGACCTGTTTCGAGATCAATCCCTGCCAAGACCCGGCGCCTGGCGCCGGGTCTTTTTTTGCCTGGGGTAAGGCCCCATTATTTAGTATTGGTGCACACTGTTGGATCCGGTCCAAGGGCCGGGCACGATTTCGCTCTTTTCCAGACCGGGTAATTCCCAATATCATCTACCGGGAGCGTTGAGGCCCGGACCGGGCCGGAAGCGACGAGCGCTATTTCGGGTTGAGCATGAGCGGAACGGACAAAGATCAGGACCAGACGCCCTCGACCGGCACCGTCGTCGAGACCAAGCCGAAGACGAAAAAGCCGTCTATGTACAAGGTGCTGATGCTGAACGACGACTACACGCCGATGGAATTCGTCGTGCATGTGCTGGAGCGCTTCTTCGGCAAACGCCGCGAGGAGGCGACGCGCATCATGCTTCACGTGCACCGGCGCGGCGTTGGAATCTGCGGCGTGTTCACCTACGAGGTAGCGGAAACCAAGGTCACCCAGGTGGTCGATTACGCCCGCAAGCATCAGCACCCCTTGCAGTGCACTCTGGAAAAGGATTAAGTGGGGCATGCTCTCTGCCAATCTGGAACAGACGCTGCATCGGGCCCTGGCCCACGCCAACGAACGTCGGCACGAATATGCCACGCTGGAGCACCTGCTGCTCGCGCTCACCGAGGACACCGACGCGGTCGCCGTGCTGCGCGCCTGCGACGTCAGTCTCGAGCGCCTGCGTAGCGACCTCGGCGATTACGTGGACAACGAGCTGGCCAGTCTGATCACCGCCCAGGCCGGCGACTCCAAGCCGACCGCCGGGTTCCAGCGCGTCCTGCAGCGCGCGGCCATCCATGTGCAGTCCTCCGGCCGGGAGGAGGTGACCGGGGCCAACGTGCTGGTCGCCATGTTCTCCGAACGCGAGAGCAACGCGGTCTATTTCCTGCAGGAGCAGGAGATGAGCCGCCTGGATGCGGTCAACTACATCAGCCACGGCATCGCCAAGGTCCAGGGCAAGGAAGAGGGCCGCACGGTGCACGGTGCCGACGAGGAGGCGGCCCCCGAGAAAGTGGTGCGCAAGGGCCACGAGGCCCTCGACTCCTATTGTGTCGACCTGAACGCCAAAGCGCGCGACGGCCGGATCGACCCGCTGATCGGCCGCGAGCCGGAGATCGAGCGGACGATCCAGGTGCTGTGCCGGCGGACCAAGAACAACCCGCTTTACGTCGGCGAGCCGGGCGTCGGCAAGACGGCGATCGCCGAGGGGCTGGCGCGCCGAATCGTCGGCGGCGAGGTGCCCGAGGTCCTCAAGGAGGCGACCATCTACGCCCTCGACCTGGGCGCGCTTCTCGCCGGAACCCGCTACCGCGGTGACTTCGAGGAGCGTCTGAAGGCGGTGATCGGCGAACTCGAGGGTCAGGACAACGCGGTCCTGTTCATCGACGAGATCCACACGGTGATCGGCGCCGGGGCCACCTCGGGCGGCGCCATGGACGCCTCGAACCTGCTGAAGCCGGCCCTGCAGAGCGGCACGCTGAGATGCATCGGCTCGACCACCTACAAGGAATACCGCAACTATTTCGAGAAGGACCGGGCGCTGGTCCGCCGCTTCCAGAAGATCGACATCAACGAGCCCTCGGTCGAGGACGCGGTCAAGATCCTGCGCGGCCTGAAACCCTACTACGAGGAGCATCACCGGGTCCGCTACACCGGCGAGGCGCTGCGGGCGGCGGTCGAGCTGGCGGCGCGCTACATCAGCGACCGCAAGCTGCCCGACAAGGCGATCGACGTGATCGACGAGGTCGGCGCCTCGCAGATGCTGGTGCCGGAGTCCAAGCGGCGCAAGACGATCGGCGTCAAGGAGATCGAGGCCGTGGTCGCCAAGATCGCCCGCATCCCGCCGAAGAGCGTCTCCAAGGACGACCGCAGCGCGCTCAAGAACCTGAAACGCGACCTGAAGACCATGGTGTTCGGCCAGGACCGGGCGATCGAAGCCCTGGCGGCGGCGATCAAGCTGGCCCGTGCCGGCCTGCGCGAGCCGGAGAAGCCGATCGGCAGCTACATCTTCTCGGGCCCGACCGGCGTCGGCAAGACCGAGGTGGCGCGCCAACTGGCCCATTCGTTGGGCATCGAGCTGACCCGCTTCGACATGTCGGAGTACATGGAGCGCCACTCGGTCTCGCGCCTGCTCGGCGCCCCGCCGGGCTACGTCGGCTTCGACCAGGGGGGCCTGCTGACCGACGCCATCGACCAGCATCCGCACTGCGTGCTGCTGCTCGACGAGATCGAGAAGGCGCACCCGGACCTGTTCAACATCCTGCTGCAGGTGATGGACCACGGCAAGCTGACCGACCACAACGGCAAGGTGGTCGATTTCCGCAACGTGATCCTGATCATGACGACGAACGCCGGCGCCGCGGACCTGGCGAAGCCGTCCATCGGCTTCGGCCGCGGGGTGCGCGAGGGCGAGGACGAAGAGGCGATCAACCGTATGTTCACGCCCGAGTTCCGCAACCGCCTGGACGCCGTGATCGCCTTCTCCAACCTGTCGCCCGAGGTGATGAGCCAGGTGGTCGACAAGTTCATCATCGAGCTGGAGGCACAGCTGGCCGACCGCAACGTGGTCATCGAGCTGACCGACGAGGCGCGGGCGTGGTTGGCCGCCAAGGGCTACGACCCGCAGTTCGGCGCCCGCCCGCTGTCCCGTGTGATCCAAGAGAACATCAAGAAGCCGCTGGCCGAGGAGCTGCTGTTCGGCAAGCTCGCCAAGGGCGGCACGGTGCAGGTCGGGGTCGCCGGGAACGAGCCGGTGTTCAGCTATCCGCGGCCCGACAAGCCGCCGCGCCGCCTGCCGCCACCCGGACCGAGCAAGTCGGCCGGCAAGAAGCCCGAGCCGGTGGAGTAGCCGCGGGCGCCGCGGGCGCTTGGCTTCGAGAACTCTCTTTTTTTTCCGCGAGATTCGCCTGGTTTCCACACTTTTCCGGTCGATTCGGCCGGCAGACCGGACGGGGCGAGGTATGTAGTCTCGGTAGCGACGCCTGTGCGCGGTCCCGGACTCATACCTAAGGACAGTATCGATGACCTCAGGTATCAGCCCGTCGGCACCGACTTATTGGTGCAGCGCTGTTTCCGCCTCGCTGTGACGGCTGCAAGGCAGGACCGCCGGATGCGCGACCCGACATTCCGCCGCAGGAGGGCCATTATACAACCGCTATTAGAATCCGCAGGGGTAGCTAAAGTTGTTATCTAATGCAATATAACTAGCTATATAAGAGTAGTCTAAGTAATTTAGAGAACCTATCCTTATTAGCGGATAAGAAGAATTAATAATAGTCATTCTTTTCTTAGTAAATTCGAAAGATTTTTCTAGCAATATTTACACACTACGGTCGGAGTCATTCGGATTCCAGTGCCGATCCAAGCATGGAATTTTACACGATGGAGACTAAAGGTATGAGAAAGCAATTCGCGACGCGGCTCTTGCCCGCCTTCGCTGTTGCCGCGGTTCTGGTCGCAGGGAATGGGGACACGCCGGCTCTCGCAGCCACCGACACAGCCACCCTCACGGTTTCGGCGAGCGTTGCCGCCGTCTGCAACGTCCAGGCGGCCACCCTGGCCTTCGGCGCCTACGATCCCGTTGCCGCAAACCTCGATGCGACGACGGTGATCAACGTCACCTGCACGCCCGGAACGACCTACGACATTGGGCTCAACGGCGGCGGCAGTGGCAACGTCGCCGCTCGCCAGATGGCGAACGGCGGAGCGTTGCTGAACTACAGCGTCTTCAGCGACCCGGCCAGGACGGTGAACTGGGGTGATACGGTCGGTACCGACACCGTCTCCGGCGTCGGCGGCGGCGGCGTCAATCCGCACAGCGTCTATGGCCGCATACCCACCGGTCAGTTCGTGGCAACCGGCGCCTACAGCGACACGGTGACCATCACAGTGACCTACTGAGCATGAGCGGGTCCAAACCGATCGTTGGACGGCAAAGATGGGCACAAGAGCCTCACTGATTGCGTTGATCCTCTTAGGGGGGCTCGCCCTCTTGCCGCCACGATCGGTCGAGGCTGGGCAGATCAAGGTTTCGCCGATTCGGCTCGACCTCGACGCCGACAATCCGGTCAGTGTCCTGACCGTCAGCAATCCCGGCGCGGAACCGATGCTGCTGCACTTGCAGGTCCAGGCTTGGGACCATGTTACAGGCAGCGACCGCTACCTGGAGACGCGCGACGTGCTGCTCAACCCGTTGATCTTCAGGCTCCAACCGGGCCAACAGCAGCTCGTCCGCCTTGGCCTGGCGCGGCCCTTGGGCAGCGAGCGCGAGCGTGCCTACCGGCTGTTCGTTCGCGAGGTCCCCGAACGCTCCCGGCAGAACAAGCGGGAAATCACCACGATTCTGAACATCAGCCTGCCGGTTTTCGTGGCGCCGCGGGAGGGCGCTGCGCCGCTGCTGGTCTGGCGTTTGGAGCGGACCTCCGCGACGGGGCTGACCTTGTGGGTCGAAAACCGCGGCAAGCTGCATGCGGAGGTCTCCTCGATCGCCCTGCAGCGCCAGAGCGGTGACCGGCTGGCCGCCATCGACCGTCGTGTCTACGTGCTGCCGGGTCAGTCGCGGCGTTTGGATGTCCCGATCCGCCTGGCGAATCCGGACGAACCGGTCACCCTCACCGCCTCGAGCCGGCGCGGGCCGCTGCAGGCGGCGCTCAGCCTGGGGACAAGCACGACGGTCGAAGAGGCGCTTCGATGAGCCGGCCGCCTGTCCGATAAATAGTCCGGCTCGACAACGGAATGTTTGGTCCAATAAAGCATGTGCGACTTAAGAACATTGTGTTTGGGTTGGATATTCCTGGTATTTGTTGTTTATCCGCGATTTGCCCAGTCGGCAGAGGTGAGGGTGTTTGCGGTTTCGGTGAACACTCACGCTACGGAAGTCGTCGCACCCATTCTGTTCATAGACCATGGCGCCTACGCCACGGCCAAGGTCTTCCGGCAGCTTCGGATCAAGCTGCCAGGTAGCCCCGCTCTGCACTATGAGGAGGCCCGGTACTATCCCTTGGACGCTCATCCGGGAAGCACATACGAAACTGACGAGGGCCGGCAAGCCATTACCCTGTCGATACCCTCGGAGCACTTGGTCGCCACGACGATAAGACGCGGCGCCAAGCCAAAGGTCGAGCCCGCGGCTGCGGGTGCCGGCGGCTTCGTCAACTACGACCTGCTGGGCGAGTACGTCTCCGAGCCCGACGACTACGCGCTGGGCGGCGCCTTCGAGCTGGGGCTCTATGCGGCGGGCTTCGTCGGTACGTCGAGCCATGTTCTGCGCAATGCCACCGAAGACGCCGAACATGTGCGTCTGGAAACCACGGTCGTGCAAGACCTGCCCGATCAGCGCGTGACCTTGCGCTTCGGCGACAGCGTCAGCCGCGGCGGCCAGTGGGGCCGGCCGGTGCGATTCGGCGGCCTGCAAATGGGCACCAACTTCGCCACCCAGCCGTACTTCGTGACCTTTCCCACACCTGCGTTTTCGGGCGACGCAGCACTGCCCTCTTCGGTCGATATCCTGGTCAACGACAGTCAGCGGTTCACGGAGTCGCTGCCGGCGGGACCCTTCACGATCGAGGACGTCCCCGTGGTGACCGGGGCCGGAGAGGTGACCGCGGTTGTCCGCGACGTGCTGGGCCGCCAGACGGTCATCTCGCAGCCGTACTACACCTCACCCAGGCTGCTGCGCCAACGTGTGCACGATTTCTCCTTCGAAACGGGATTTCTGCGCCAACGGTACGGCACGGAGGGCTACTGGTACGACGACCAACCCTTTTTCTCCGGCACCTATCGCTATGGCTACTGCGACTACTTCACGGCGGAAGCCCACGCCGAGTTCCACGACGACCGCAGGGCCTTCGGCATCGCCGGTGCCGCGCCGCTAGGCTCCTATGGCGTGGTCAGCGGGTCCGTCGCCGCCAGCCATGAGGAGGATGGCGGCGGCGGCCTGTTCCAGATCGGCTTCGAGCGCGTGGCCCGGGAGGTCAGCGTGACGGCGTCGGGGCGGCTCGCCACGGGGGGCTATGAGGATTTCGGTGTCGACGACGACCTTCGCTCGCCCAAGGCCGAGACCCGCTTGCGGCTCGGCATTCCGCTGGGCCGTTGGGGCAACCTCAGCTCGAGCCACACGTTCCAGGCCTTCGATGGCGAGGCGGACCGGCACATCGTGTCCTCCAGCTACTCTGTCGGCATTCCGCACATCGGACGGCTCGGCCTCACGGCGCTCTCGACCTTCGGCGCCGAGAAGGACACGGTGGTGGCGGTCAATCTGACCGTGCCTCTGGGCGCCCGCAGCAGCGCTTCGGCCACCCTCCAGGCGAGCCGGGATCAGAAATTCCTGAAGACGGCGTCGGCGCAGATCGCGGCGCCTCTCGAGGGCGGCTTCGGCGCCAGGGCGGAAGCGAGCGACAACGACTTCACCCGTGGGCGGGGCGAGATATCCTACACCTCCCGTTTCGGCGTCGCCTCGGCCGCTGTCAGCCAAATCGACGACGACACCGGTGTGCGCTTGAACGCGGTCGGCGGTCTCGCGTTTGCCGACGGCGACCTGTTCTTCTCGCGCCGACTCGACAACAGCTTCGCGGTCGCCTCGGTGCCCGGTCAGCCGGACGTGCGGGTCTACTACGAAAACCAGTTGGTCGGCAGGACCGATTCCGCCGGCCACCTGCTGATCCACAACCTGCGCCCCTACGAGGCCAACAGGATCGGCATCGACCCGCTCGATCTGCCTTTCGACGCCCAGGTCGACGAGACGACCGCGACCATCGCGCCGCGCTTTCGCAGCGGCGTTACGGTCGAGTTCCCGGTCGACAGGTCGCGCACGGTCCTGCTCAGCGTGCATGCCGAGGACGGGGAGCCCGTGCCGCCGGGCGCCACAGCGATGCTCGGCCGCGGCAGCCGGCGCTTCCCGATCGGCCTGAATGGCGAGGTGCAGCTGCGGGACCCGCGCCTGGGCGACCGCGTGGTCGTCGATACGGGAGACGGCCTGTGCGAGTTCGTGCTGGATGTCGAGCTGCCGGACGGGCCGATGCCGGACCTGGGCGCCTTCACCTGCCGGCGGAGGGTCCAGTGACGGCGTGGACGCGAAGAAGCCTAGTCGCCCTGCTGGCGGGCACCGCCGGCCTGTTGGCGAGTGCGGGCGCAAAGGCCGAGACCTGCTCGGTGAGCGCAGTCGGCGTGGCCTTCGGCGTCTACGATCCCCTGGCCGGGGCACCGCTCGATAGCACAAGTACCGTGCAGGCGACCTGCACCAGCGATCGTCCGCCGCACGTGACCTACGAGATCCGGCTCGATACCGGCCAAGCCGGGTCCTTCGCTCCGCGGGCCATGACCAACGGCCTGAGCCAGCTGACCTACAATCTCTACATAGACGCCGCGCGCAGCGCAGTTTGGGGCGACGGCACCGGCGGCACCGCGGTCGTGACCGCAGACTACAACCTGACCCCGCCCGGCAGCACGCAGACCGACACCTATACGGTCTATGGGCGCGTCCCGGCGGGGCAGGTGGTGACGACCGGAAACTACCTGGACACCATCACCGTAACCCTCGTCTTCTGATCCCCGGCCGTCCGCGGCTCCCGGAAAGGGTGGGGATGGCCCGGCTATGCCCCGTCGTTGCGAAAAGGATTGAGCTCCTCGAGCGCGGCCTTCTCGTGGCCCAGCATGACCCGCTCGCGCGCCAGGAACTGCGCGACCGCCTCGCGCAGCGCGGGGTCGCGGATCCAGTGGGCGCTATAGGTCTCGACCGGCAGGTAGCCGCGCTGGATCTTGTGCTCGCCCTGGGCGCCGGCCTCGACGGTCTTCAGCCCCTCCGCGATGGCGTGCTCGATGGCCTGGTAGTAGCAGGCCTCGAAGTGCAGGAAGCGGTACTGCCCGAGGCAGCCCCAATTGCGCCCATAGAGCGCGCTGCCGCCGCGCAGGTTGAGCGCGCCGGCGACCGCGACGCCGTCCCGCTCCGCCAGGACCAGGACGACCTGCTCGGCCAGGCCCTCGCCCAGGCGTTGGAAGAACGCGCGGTTGAGATAGGGCTGGCCCCACTTGCGGTCCGCGGTCGCGAGGTAGAAGCGGTGGAAGGCGTCCCAGTGCCCCGGCTCGACCGCCGCGCCGGTGAGCCGCCGCAGGACCACGCCGCTTTCGGCGACCTTGCGCCGCTCCTTGCGGATCGTCTTGCGCTTGCGCGAGCTGAGCATCGCCAGGAAGGCGTCGAAGTCCGTGTAGCCGTGGTTCACCCAGTGGTACTGCAGGCCGCGGCGCTGCAGGAAGCCGGCGGCGCCCAGCGCCCGCCACTCGTCCGGCCGGGGAAAGGTGATGTGCAGCGAGGAGGTGCCGTGGCGCTCGGCCAGCTCGACCATGCCGGCGACCAGCGCCTCGGCGACCGCGTCGCGTGCCGCGTCCGGGCGCACCAGCAGGCGCGGCCCGGTGACCGGGGTGAAGGGCACGGAACACTGCAGCTTGGGATAATAGCGCCCGCCGGCGCGCTCGTAGGCATCCGCCCAGCCCCAGTCGAAAACGTACTCGCCGTAGGAATGGCTCTTGAGGTAGAGCGGCGCGCAGCCGAGCAGGCGGCCGCGGTCGTCGGCGATCGCCAGGTGCTGCGGCAGCCAGCCGGTCTCGGCGCTGACCGAGCCGCTTTCCTCGAGCGCGGACAGGAAGGCGTGGCTGACGAAGGGGTTGTGCTCGCCCGCACAGGCGTCCCACTCGACCGCTGGCAGCTCGGCGATGCGGCTTGCCACCTGGATCGATACGGGTTCGCGGCCGTCGGGCATGGCACCTCACCGTGGCGGAACGCGGTTATACCACAGGTATTAACGACGAACATCGAATTACATTCGAGGACGGCGGCAAGGGGCCGAGCTCCGGGGACGGGACCGTTCGACAAGCTCATCAATGAAGTCGGCCGCTATCGCACCCTTCCTTTGGCCCGGATCGCCATCGCGCCCGCGAATTACAAGTTGCGCGTCTTTCCTTCTTATAGTAAAAAGAATACAACCATTAAACGTAAACATTTTGGGGAATTGAATTAATGATTAACAGTTCACGAAATCGTGATTTCTACTACCCCGCAGATTCATAATTATTCAAATTTCGGAAATTATTGTTTCAAGCGTGTATTAACAATATCGGATCTTGCGGTGCTGAAGCACGCCTCGTGGGAGTCGGCCGTCGAAGGCGCTTCACGATATCCCAGTATGCGACGTGGCGCGCCACGGGCACCGCGGCCGGGCTGTCGAGGAGGCTCGATCGCTGCAACATTGGGAGGAGGTCGTAATGATTGCCAGAAAGGCAGTGACCAAGCTGTTGTTTCTCTCGTTCGCCGTGGCGGCCCTTGTGCCGGGCGGTCCGGCTGCGGCGCAGGGCGCCGGAGGCCGGCTGCAGTCCGTGCACATGTCCGGTCAGCTGCAGGCGCTGTCTCAATCGATGATCACGCACTCGCTGCTGACCGCACTGTCGATCGATAATAAGAAGAACGTCAAGATCCTGGCCAAGGACCGCGACAGGTTCGTGCGGACCGT
>CAMYKD010000075.1:31489-46935 GCA_947258885.1 uncultured Kiloniellales bacterium
AACCCGAAGATCCTGGAGAAGCTCGACAGGCTGGAACGGGAGTGGTCGATCTTCGGGCCCGCGGTCCAGAGCATCATCGACAGCAAACGTGCGACCGCGCAAAACGTCGCCATCGTCGCCGAATGCATCCTGCCGATCGCCGAAGCCACCCGCGAGCTCATCGACGTCTACGAGTATTACGCGACGGGCGGCCGCACGTTCTCCGTGCTGACCGGCATGGTGAGTCAGGTCGAAGCCCAGCACGCGCTCCTAAAGGAGATGACCGCCGGGTTTCTTCTGGTCGCCTACGGCCACAAACGGGAGAGCTACCGTGCCAGGCTTTGGGCCTATCAAGTCCAGTTCGATATGGTCCTGAGGGGATTGATCGAGGGTAACCCCCGGCTCAAGCTGCTGCCGGCGCCGGACGTGAAACTAAGAGAGCGGTTCCGCGCGGCCCGGGAGAAGTGGATCGAGCTGTTGTCGATCACCAAGTCCGTCGCCGAAGGCGGCGTGGTCGACCCCGATTGCATTTCGGACGTAACGGCGAAGAGCCGGCAGCTTGCGCTGGAGCTCAGCGAGGCCGTCGACCGGTACAAGCGCCTTTAGCGGTGCTTCCGGTTTGCTTGGAATCGGCGCCGGCCCGCTCCCCCTCCCGGCCACCCATAGCATACGATCCCGTGGGCGGCCGGGTGGGGGAGCGGGCCGGTTCCGCGAAACCTGAAACGCTCTAGCGCAAAACGCGTTCAGTGGCGCTTCCGGCGCTTCGAGAGGCGAGGGGGACCGGGGACTGCGGCCCGGCTCTCGAACGCGGCCGGCCAGTCGGCGCCAATCCCCTGGCGGGATCGCGTGCGGTGCGGTACATCTGGCGGCTGCAACGCCCGTAGCGAGGCCCGGCATGTCCGCCACCAGCAATTCGACCTACGATGTCGTCGTGATCGGCGCCGGCCACAACGGCCTGACCTGCGCCGGCTATCTGGCCCGGGCGGGCCTGAAGGTGAAGGTGGTCGAACGGCGCCACGTGGTCGGCGGCGCGGCGGTCACCGAGGAGTTCCACCCCGGTTTCAGGAACTCGGTCTGCTCCTATGTGGTCAGCCTGCTGAACCCCAAGGTGATCCGCGAGCTCGAGCTGGAGCGCTACGGCCTGACCATCATGGACCGGGACTCGGGCTCGTTCAGCGCGCTGTCGGACAGCGCCTATCTGCAGGTCGCCCGCGATAGCGCGCTCGCCCAGGCGGAGATCGCCAAGTTCTCCAAGAGGGACGCCGAAGCCTATCCGGCCTTCGAGCGGGAGGTCGCCGAGATCGCCGAGATCCTGCGCGAGATCCTGCTGCAGCCGGCGCCCAACCTGGGCGGCGGCTGGGCGGATGTCTGGCAGGCGGTCAAGCTCGGCAACGGCCTGCGCAAGCTTTCGACCAAGCAGCAGGCGACCCTGGCCGAGCTCATGACCATGAGCGTCGGCGACTATCTGGACCGCTGGTTCGAGAGCGAGGAGCTCAAGGGCGTCTTCGCCTTCGAAGGTATCGTCGGCAACATGGTCAGCCCCTATCATCCGGGCACCGCCTACGTGCTGCTGCACCACGCCTTCGGCGAGGTGGGCGGCCGCACCGGCGCCTGGGGCCACGCCAAGGGCGGCATGGGCGCGATCACCCAGGCGATGGCCCGCTCGGCCGAGGCGCACGGCGCCGAGATCGAGGTGTCGGCCCCGGTCAAGGAGCTGATCGTCGAGGAGGGGGTCGCGCGCGGCGTGGTCCTCGAGGACGGCCGGACGGTCCGCGCCCGGGCGGTCTCGGCCAACACCAACCCGAAGCTGCTGTTCCTCCAGCTGATGGACCCCGGCATCCTGCCCGCCGACTTCCGGCAGCGTATGGAAGGCTGGCGCTGCCGCTCGGGCTCGTTCCGCATGAACGTGGCGCTGTCCGAGCTGCCGCGCTTCTGCGGCCTGTCCGAAGACGAGGCGCGGCCCAAACTCAAGGGGACGATCGACATCTGCCCCTCGCTGACCTATGCGGAGCAGGCCTACGACGACGCCAGGACCCTGGGCTGGTCCCGCCGGCCCGTCGTCTCCATGTGCCTGCCCTCGCTGTTGGACGATACCCTGGCGCCCGAGGGCCGCCACGTCATGAGCCTGTTCTGCCAGCACTTCAACCCTGAGTTGCCGGACGGCCGCTCCTGGGACGACGTCAAGGAGGAGGTCGCCGACCTGCTGATCGAGACCGTGACGGAATACGCGCCCAACTTCCGCCAGGCGGTGGTCGGCCGCCAGGTGCTCTCACCGCTCGACCTGGAACGCGACTACGGCTTGGTCGGCGGCGACATCTTCCACGGCGCCCTGCACCTGGACCAGATCTACTCGCTCCGGCCCGCGGCGGGCTTTGCCCGCTACCGCACGCCGGTCGAGGGCCTCTATCTCTGCGGCTCGGGCGCGCACCCGGGCGGCGGCGTCTCGGGCCTGCCCGGCCACCACGCGGCACAGGCCATCGCCAAGGACATGAAGCGCGGCCGCGCGGCGGCGTGAGGGAGGCCGCGCTAGGCGAGGCGGGATGGAATGGCGCGGCGGGCGAGACAGAGCGGCCTGAAAGCACCCTTCCTGAAGCAGGTCTCGCTGTTGTCCGAGCGGGTCGAGCAGGGAGCCTTTCCCTTCGACCACCTGTCCTTCCTCCAGGACGACGATTTCAGCCTCAGCTTCGAGGCGCCCATAACGGTCTTCGTCGGCGAGAACGGCACGGGCAAGTCGACACTGCTCGAAGCGATCGCCCAGCACTGCGGTTTCAGCCCGATCGGCGGCAGCCAGGAGCACGCCCTGGCCGGCACCGGCGGAGATGCCGGCCCGCTGGCCCGGGCGCTCAGATTGTCGTGGCTGCCGAAGGTGACGCGCGGCTTCTTCTTCCGCTCCGAGAGCTTCTACGACGTGGCCTCCTACCTGGACGAGGTGGGATCGGCCGACCGCCACGGCGGGCGTCACCTGCACGAGCAGAGTCACGGCGAGTCCTTTCTGGCCGTATTCCAACATCGTTTCGAAAGCGGCCGGCACGCGATGTTCCTCCTCGACGAGCCCGAAACCGCGCTGTCGCCGACCCGGCAGCTGGCCTTTCTGGGCCTGCTGCGGGACTGGGAGGCCTCGGGCAATGTCCAGGTCATCATGGCGACACACGCGCCGATCCTGATGAGCTATCCCGGCGCGGTGCTGATCAGCTTCGACAGCGGGTCCCTCGAGCCGGTAGCGCTCGACGAGACCGAGCACTACCGGATCACCAAGGCCTTCTTGGGCAATCCGGAGCGTTATCTGGCCGAGATATTCGCCGATGACGATTAGCCCGCTGCTGCGCGCGATCCTGATCCTGCCGGGCAACGTGCTCGTCGCGGTGCCGGCGCTCGTCCTCTGGCTTTCCGGCTGGAGTCCGGCCGCTTGGCAGGCCTCGCCCGCCGCCTTCGGCGCGCTCGCCCTCACCGTCGTGCTGGCCGGGGTGGGACTCACGCTCATGGTCCGCACCGTCGGGCTCTTCCTGCGGCGCGGGAAGGGCACCCCCGCGCCATGGGACCCGCCGCGCAAGCTGGTGGTCGAAGGCGTCTACCGCCATGTGCGCAACCCGATGATCTCGGGCGTGATCTGCGTACTGCTGGCCGAGGCGCTGGCATTCCGGTCCTGGCCCCTTGGCGTCTGGGCGGCAGTCTTCGTCGCCGTCAACATGCTCTACGTGCCGTTCTCCGAAGAGCCGGGACTGGAACGCCGATTCGGCGCGGCCTACGGGACCTACAAGGCCAACGTGCCGCGCTGGATCCCCCGGCTTTTGCCCTGGGAGAGTCGCGCCTCCGATCAGGCCGACACCGCCCCTAACGGAGCGTGATGTCGATGTCGAAGAAATGGTTGACGGAGAGCACCGTCGCGATGACGACGACCGCGAAGAGGGCCAGGCCGGCAAGCGCCCCCGAGTAGCCGAACAGGAAAATGTTTCCCCAGGTACGCAGCGGATGCTTCTGGCGCTCGGCGCGTCGGCGCGCATCGTCGCGCCGCTCCTTGCCGGCGACCAGAGTCACATAGACGCGCATGAAGACGAGCGGGATGCTGAGCCTGATGTTGATGAAGTGCCTGCCGTCCCAGCGGGTGTCCGCGGGAGCTCCGCCCAGGGTCGGCGCCAGGCCGGGACGGCTGTCCCAGGGCTCCCGGCGCGGGGGCTCGTCGCGGTCTTCCGCCTGAGGTTGGCGTTGGTCCATAGGGGGTCTCGGCTCGATCGTGAATCGTACGCGAGACGCCCTCGGGCTATCCCGCCCGGGCAGTGGAGCAGAAATTGGTAACGGCCGACTTAACCGTCCGGCCGGTCGCGGCATGGTCGGCGGCGCCAAGGGCCTTGCGAGGACAGCGCGATGAGCGAACGGCCGGAAACCCGATCCACGGACCAGGAAGGCGAGTTCAAGGAGCTTCTGCGCTACACCCTCGCCGGCTATCTGGGCGGCATCGTCCTGGGTGGTGCGCTCGACGCCTTCGGCTTCCAGCGCAGCGCTCTCGGGCAGTGGCTGGTGCGCACGCTGGCCGGCGAGGGCGAGAGCCTGTTCGAGGGTTTCTACGCGCTCAGGCGCCGACTGGCCGGCGCGGCCGGGTCGATGGCCGAGGCCTACGGCTGGGGCAAGGCGGCCGGCATGGTCTTTCCCTGGCTGGTGGACGGGGCGAGCCGGCTGGCCGGCCTAGACGTCTACGGCTGGGAGGGCTTCCACATTCCCTACTTCTACGCCCTGAGCGACCAGATCGGCGCCAGCGTGGCGGGTCTGGTGTTCCTCGCCCGCCGCGAGGCCGGCTTGGGCCGCGCGCTTGGCGCCTATTTTCGCCACCCGGTCATGGTCAGCGGCCTGGTCATCGTGCTGGCCGTGCCCTGCGGTCTGTTGCTTGCGCGGCTCCTGGGCTTCAGCCCGACGACCCAGCTCGCGACGGCGCTCGAGACCGTCGCGGCCAATCTCTGCTGGCTGCCGCCGTTGGTCGGTTGGCTCGCCGAACGGCGGTCCTGAAAGCGGCCCGCTAGTCGGCCATCAGGTACCAGGCGTACTCGACCGCGCCGATGTGGTCCTCGAAGCTCTCCAGCTCCTTGGCCTTGCAGGCGACGTAGGTAGCCGGATAGTCGGCGCCGAAGTAGCCGGGTAGGATCCTACCCTCGCGCATCCGGTCGAGCGCCCGGTAGGGCCGGAACGGCAGGCCCGCGTCCAGGCTCTCGCCGGCGTTGCCGGGGCAGGGTGGTCCCGGGTCGATCTCGTTCGTGATGCCATGGTGGAGGCCCGCCAGGGCCGTCGCCAGGACCAAGTAGGGGTTGGCGTCGGCGCCGGCCATGCGGTGCTCGATGCGCCGCGCGGCGGCGCCGCCGATCGGGATCCGGAGCGCCGTCGAGCGGTTTTCGTAGCCCCAGGAGCGGCTGACCGGCACGTAGATGTTGGGCCGGAAGCGGCGGTAGGAGTTGGGATTGGGCGCCAGGATTGCCATGCACTCGGGCATGAGGTCGAGGATGCCGCCCATGGCATGGAGCAGGGTCTCGCTGGCCGGCGCCTCGCCGCCGTCGAAGACGTTGCGGTCCTTGTCGGCGAGCAGGGAGATGTGCAGGTGCAGGCCGCTGCCCGAGGTCTCCAGGTAGGGCTTGGCCATGAAGGTCGCCTGCACGCCGTGGCGCCGGGCTACGCCCTGAACCGCGCGCTTGAACATGACGCAGTGGTCGGCGGCCAGGAGCGGGTCGTCCAGGTGCTGCAGGTTGATCTCGAACTGGCCGGGCGCGTACTCGGACGAGGTGGCGCCGATCTGGACGCCCTGGGCCGCGCAGGTTCGGCCGACCTCCTCGAGGAAGTCCGCGAAGTCGTCGACCGCGGCCATGCCGTAGACCTGGGTCGCCAGGTCGCGCTGTCCGGTGACCGGCGAGCGCGGCGGCCGCGGCGCGCCGTTCGGCAGGCGCTTGCGGTCGATCAGGTAGAACTCCAGCTCGAAGGCGATGACAGGCCTGAGGTTCAGCTCGGCGACGCGCGCCAGGACGGTCTTCAGCACGTTGCGCGGCTCGAAGGCGAAGGGGGTGCCGTCCATGGCCTCGAGGGTCAGCAGGGCCTGGGCGGTCGGCCGCTCGGCCCAGGGCACGGGCTGGAGCGTGCCGGGGATGACCTTGGCGAGCTCGTCCGGGTCGCCGTCGGAGAAACCGCGGCCCTTCGGGTTCTGACTTTCGCCCGAGGCCGAGAGCATGAAGACCGAGCCCGGAAAGGCGACGCCTTCGCCGAACAGCTTGCCGATCTGGGCGATCGGATAGCGCTTGCCGCGCACCACGCCGGAGAGATCCGCGAAGACCGCGTCGATCGTCGTGGTGTCCGGATGGGCCTTGAGGAAGTCCGCCGCTTCCTTGGGCAGGGTCTTCTGTGTGTCGGGCATGGCCCGCATATGGCCTCTAGTGTCGTGTCCGGTCAAGCCCTTGAGACCGCCCGGCGACGGCGAGCCAGCGTCCGGTCAGGCGATCTCGGCGACCGCGTCGATCTCGACCGCGACGCCAACCGGAAGGGCGCCCGCCGAGACCGCGGCCCGCGCGTGCCTGCCCTTGTCGCCGAACACCTCGACCATCAGGTCCGACGCGCCGTTGATCACCTTGGGCTGGTCCGTGAAATCGGGCGTCGAGTTGACGAAGCCGCCCAGCTTGACGATGCGCTGGACACGGTCCAGGTCGCCGCCGCAGGCGTCCTTCAGCTGCGCGATGATGTTGAGCGCGCAGAGCCGGGCCGCCGCCTGGCCCTGCTCGACCGAGAGCTCGCCGCCGACCTTGCCGAGGTACTTGAACTCGCCGTTCTCGATCGTGACCTGGCCCGACACGAAGACCAGGTTGCCCGTGATCGCGTAGGGCACGTAGTTGGCGACCGCGGCCGCCGCCTGCGGCAACTCGATGCCCAGCTCCTCGAGACGCGCGTCGATCTCTCCGGCCATTTCCTTCCTCCCTGCGGTGCGAAGCGAGGCGGCAAGATAGCGGGGCCGAAGCGCGCCGACCAGCCCCTTCGCGACAGATCGCCGGCCGGAGCGGCAGCCAGGCAACGGCAAGACCACGCCATTTATATGTCATAGATTGACAATCTTTGTTTAGGTAATCACAATGCGCCTTGCTGCGAGGAGGGATAGCGAATGCACGTCTCGCTGACGCCGAAGCTTGAGGAATGGGTCAGGAACAAGGTCGAGTCGGGCCTCTACAACAATGCCAGCGAGGTCGTGCGCGAGGCGTTGCGCCTGCTTCACGAGCATGACGAGGTTCGGCGCCTAAAGCGAGAAGGCCTGCGCAAGGCCCTGGTCGAGGGCGAGCGGAGCGGGGCTGAAGAGCCGTTCGACATGGAGCGGATCATTGCCGAGCTTGATGCGGACTAGATGTCGAAGGTCACGATCCGGCCGGCGGCGCGGGCGGATCTCAAGCGGATCGGTCGCCACACCGAGCGTGAGTGGGGCAGGGAGCAGCGGACGAGGTATCTGCGCCAACTCGAAGAACTCGTAGGACTTCTCGTCGACAGCCCGAAGATGGGCATGCGCCGCGACGACCTCAGAGAGGGCTATCGCAGCCTGCGTGCGGGTCGCCATATGATCTTCTATCGTGAAACAGCAACAGGCATCGAAATCGTTCGCGTTTTGCACGCGAGCATGGATGTAGAGCACCATCTTTGACACGGAAGGCACGACGCCGAAGGTCAAGAAAACGACTTGTGCTTAGCGCAAAGCGCACTGCCGATAGGGGGCCCAGGGAAAAAATTCGGGGCGGGCCGCCGACGCCGCCCCGAAGGTTGCAGGGAGAACTCAGAGAAAAGTCATGGGGTGACCTTTGCTCGAGGGGCCATTGCAGCCCCTCACGAACAGCCGCTGGTGGCGCCGCAGGTCGCGCACTTGAGGCAGGTCCCGTTGCGCACCAGCGTGAAGTTGCCGCATTCGCCGCAGGAGTCGCCCTGATAGCCCCGCATGCGCGCCTCGCGGACGCGCTCGAGGCGCAGGTCGACTCTCTCGGCAACGGCGGCCTCGACGGCGACGGCCTCGGCGGGGCCGTGGGTGCCGGCGAGCTCTTGGGCGGCGCCGTTGGCGGCGGCCTGTGCCGCGCCGTTCGCCTGGGCGCCTCCGTTCAGGACCAGGAACTGGTTGCGCATGTAGCCGCTCGAAGCCATGCGCCGCACCGTTTCGACCACGGCCTCGCGCTCGACCTCGGGCAGGTCGCCCTCGCCGTCGCCGCGGCCGATCGAATCGGGCAGTACGTCGCTGGGCTGGGCGTGGGCCAGGTCGTTGCGGCCGAGGTAGGAGACCGCCAGTTCCCGGAAGATGTAGTCGAGCACCGAGGTCGCCATCTTGATGGTCTCGTTGCCCTCGACCATGCCCGACGGCTCGAAGCGGGTGAAGGTGAAGGCCTCGACGTACTCCTCGAGCGGCACGCCGTACTGCATGCCGATCGAGATCGCGATGGCGAAGTTGTTCATCAGGCTGCGGAAGGCGGCGCCCTCCTTATGCATGTCGATGAAGATCTCGCCGACCGTGCCGTCCTCGTACTCGCCGGTCCTCAGGTAGACCTTGTGGCCGCCGACGATGGCCTTCTGGGTATAACCCTTGCGCCGCTGCGGCAGGCGGCGGCGCTCGTTGATCCGCTCGACGACCCGCTCGATGATCCGCTCGGCGACGATCCCGGCGCGCTCGGCGGCGGGCGCCGCCGCGATCTGCTCGACCAGGTCCGCCTCGTCCTCCTCGGCATCGTCGAGGCCGAGCGTGGCGGCGGAGAGCGGCTGCGATAGCTTGGAGCCGTCGCGGTAGAGCGCATTGGCCTTGAGGCAGAGGCGCCAGGACAGCATATAGGCGTCCTTGCAGTCCTCGACCGTCGCCTGGTTCGGCATGTTGACGGTCTTGGAGATGGCGCCCGAGACGAAAGGCTGAGCCGCGGCCATCATGCGGATGTGGCTCTCGACGGAAAGGAAACGCCGGCCGCCGTGGCCGCAGGCGTTGGCGCAGTCGAACACCGGCAGATGCTCCTCCTTGAGGCCCGGCGCGCCTTCCAGCGTCATGGCCCCGCAGCAGTAGCCGTTGGCCGCCGCGATCTGCTCGCGCGTGAAGCCGAGCGCGTGGAGCATGTCGAAGGCGACGTCGTTCATCTCCGCCTCGCCGAAGCCCAGCACCTTGGTGCAGAAGTCCGCGCCCAGGGTCCACTGGTTGAAGGCGAACTTGATGTCGAAGGCGCTGGCCAGACCCGCCTCGAGAGCTTGCAGGGCGGACTCGGTGAAGCCCTTTTGTTTGAGCGCCGCGTGATTAATGCCCGGCGCGTCCTTCAGCGTTCCTCGGCCCACCACGTAGCGGATGATCGCCTCGATCTCGCTGTCGTCGTAGCCCAGCGTGCGCAGCGCCTCGGGCACTGTGCGGTTGATGATCTTGAAGTAGCCGCCGCCGGCCAGCTTCTTGAACTTGACGATGGCGAAGTCCGGCTCGATGCCCGTCGTGTCGCAGTCCATCACCAGGCCGATCGTCCCGGTCGGCGCGATCACCGTCGCCTGGGCGTTGCGGTAGCCGTGCGCCTCGCCCAACTCGAGCGCCCGGTCCCAGGCACGCTTGGCGGCGCCGATCAGGGCTTGGTCCGGACATTTGCGTCCGTCGAGCGCGACCGGCGCCATGGAGAGCCCTTCGTAGCCGGTGGTCTCGCCGTGTGCGGCGCGGCGGTGGTTGCGGATGACGCGCAGCATGGCCTCGGCGTTGTCCGCGTAGCCGGGGAAGGGGCCCAGCTCGCCGGCCATCTCGGCCGAGGTGGCATAGGCGACGCCGGTCATGACCGCCGAGAGCGCGCCGCAGAACGCACGGCCCGCCGCCGAATCGTAGGGGATGCCCTGGGCCATCAGCAGGCCGCCGATGTTGGCGTAGCCCAGGCCCAGCGTGCGGTACTCATAGGACAGCTTGGCGATCTGCTTGGATGGGAACTGAGCCATCAGGACCGCGATCTCGAGGGTCAGCGTCCACAGCCGTATGGCATGCTCGTAGTCCTCGACCGCGAAACCGCCGTCGTCCTCGCGGAAGGCCATCAGGTTCAGCGAGGCGAGGTTGCACGCCGTGTCGTCGAGGAACATGTACTCCGAGCAGGGGTTGGAGGCGTTGATGCGGCCGCCCGCCGGGCAGGTGTGCCACTCGTTGATCGTGGTGTCGAACTGCATACCCGGGTCGGCGCAGGCCCAGGCGGCGCCCGCGATCTGGTCCCAGAGGCTGCGGGCCTTGAGGGTTTTGGCGACCTTGCCGTCGGTGCGCCGGATCAGTTGCCAGTCGTCGTCGGTCAGCACCGCCTCGATGAAGCCGTTGGGCACGCGCACCGAGTTGTTCGAGTTTTGGCCCGAAACCGTGAGATAGGCCTCGGAATCCCAGTCGGTGTCGTAGGTCTCGAAGTCGATCGAGGTGATGCCCTGGCGCGCCAGCTGGATCACCCGCTGCACGTAGTTCTCGGGGACCATGTCCCGGCGCGCGGCCCGGATCGCCCTTCTCAGGCTCGGGTTGCCCCTGGGGTCGAGCGCGGCCTCGCCTGTGCCCCCGGCGCAGGCCTGCAGGACGGCGGTCAGGTGCTTGCGGCAGAGCTTGGAGCCGGCGACCAGGGCGGCCACCTTGCGCTCCTCGACCACCTTCCAGTTGACGTAGTCCTCGATGTCCGGGTGGTCGAGGTCGACCGTGACCATCTTGGCCGCCCGGCGCGTGGTGCCGCCCGACTTGATGGCGCCGGCGGCGCGGTCGCCGATCTTGAGGAAGCTCATCAGGCCCGAGGACTTGCCGCCGCCCGACAGCGGCTCGTCGCCGCCGCGCAGGGCCGAGAAGTTGGTGCCCGTGCCCGAGCCGTACTTGAACAGCCGCGCCTCGCGCACCCAGAGGTCCATGATGCCGTTATCCTTGACCAGGTCGTCGGCGACCGACTGGATGAAGCAGGCGTGCGGCTGGGGATGCTCGTAGGCGGAGCCCGAGCGGGTCAGCCTGCCGGTCTTGTGGTCCACGTAGTAGTGGCCCTGGCCCGGCCCGTCGATGCCGTAGGCCCAGTGCAGTCCGGTGTTGAACCACTGCGGCGAGTTGGGCGCGCCCATCTGGCGCGCCAGCATGTGGCGCATCTCGTCGTAATAGGCCTGAGCATCGGCCTCGCCGTCGAAGTGGCCGCCTTTCCAGCCCCAATAGGTCCAGGTGCCGGCCAGGCGGTCGAAGACCTGCTTGGCGCTGGTCTCGCCGATCTCGCGCTCGTCCTCGGGCAGCTCGGCTAGGGCCGCCTCGTCGGGCGCGGAACGCCACAGCCAGGACGGCACGCCCTTCTCCTCGACGCGCGTCAGCCGGCGCGGGATGCCGCGCTTGCGGAAGTACTTCTGGGCCAGGATGTCGCAGGCCACCTGGCTCCAGCTCGCCGGCACGTCGATGTTGGAGGCCTGGAATACCAGCGAGCCGTCCGGGTTGCGGATCTCGCTCGAGGTCGTGCGGAATTCGATCCCGCGGTACACGGTGTCGGACTTGTACGGGCCCTTGGCGGCCTTTGTGAGACGTCGCGCAATGCGCATACGGAGGTTCTCCCTTGCTACTTTGCCGTTGTTGCCTGCGCTGGAGGGGCCCCGGGGTCAACTCTGCTCTCCGCCGGCGCGATGTCCGACCGCAAAACGCCCCTGCCTCTGACCCAACACCCACCACTCAACCCATGATTATGGCAGGTCTTGTTAGGCACCAACATCTAACCACAAGATGTTGTGGATGTCATCAAGAAACTGTGAACATTTGGTTAACGGACACAAACTCCGGCAGGCTCCGCGGAAAGCCTGCGGAGTGTCGGCAGGTTTCGGGCCGAAAGCGGCGGCGCGCGCCCTGCCCCATTCGCCGCGCGGTCCGCGGCGGCAGGCCCTGACTCAGGGTCATGGCCAGTTTCAGATGGCCCGCGGGACACCCGGCCACGCCGGTGTTGCGAAAAATCTCAGGGCTTCGGCAGCTCCTGGCCGTCGAGGATCATGGCGTCCACCTTCTCGCCGTAGAAGCAGAGCAGGTCCTTGATCCGGCCGACCTCGGGCAGGGGCTCCGGATAGACCCAGGCGATGTCCTCGTAGAGCCGACCGCCGACCCGAGCCGAGAAGTAGCCGGCCTGGCCCTTGTAGGGGCAGGCGCTGCGCTGTTCCGAGGGCTCCAGCAGCGCCATCTGCACGTCGTCGCGCGGGATGTAGTAGCGCACCGGCAGACCGGTCTCGAACAGGAGCTGCGCGGCGGTCGTCCTGGCGACGGTTTCGCCGCCCAGCACGACTTCGAGCGGGCGCCGGCTCGCCAGCACGTCGATCCGCACATGGGGATCGCGGGCGTGGACGAAGACCTCTTCGTCCTCCTCGTACCAGGCGTCCATCCGGTCCCAGTAGACAGCCATGTAGTCCTTGATTCCGGCGACCTCCTCGAAGGGCGCCTCGTAGCTCCAGACCGCGTTCTCGGCGCGGCCTCCGCCCGCCACGACGTGCCAGTACGAGGCCTCTCCCTTGAATGGGCAGAAGGTCCGGTGGTCGCTGGCCGCAAGCAGGTCCGAGCGCAGGTCCGCGCGCGGGAAGTAATAGACCGGAACGTGCCTGGTTTCGCGCAGCAGCCGCACCTGCGTCGAGTCGGCCAGGGTCTCGCCGTTGAAGACAGTTCTCACACGTTTGGCACAGGCCTCGAAATCGACACGGTAGCCGGGGTGCCGGTCGAAGGCGGAGCGGCTTCTGGTGACAGCCTCGGGCATCGCGGATCCTCCCTTGGGTCTACGGCGCCTGCCAAGCATGGTAGCCGCGCCGGGCCGGCCGGGAAAGCCCGCCACGACGGCGCGCGCCAGTCGTGGGCGGCGCCATCGGGGAGGGTCAATCGTGGTTACCCGAAGATGAACGGGTTGGTATGCACATTAACGGATGTTAGGCGGATGTTAGCCAGAGGGCTGCTATTGACGGGGTATGGATCGGTCAGGGATCTGGGTAAACCCGCGTCTGCTGGGCAGCTTTCTGTTGGTCGGGCTGTGGCTCGCCATCGCGCTGGGCGCTGCCACCATGACGGGCGGGCCGGCGCCGCAGCTTTCCGTCGAGAGCGCGCCGGCGGACCTGCCCCATGGCGACACGCGCGCCTTCGACGGCCCGGCGGAGACCGCCGCGGCCGAGAACCCGGCCTTTGTGCCGGACGGGGAGGCGGACCGCGAGGAGGACATCGCCGCGGCCGAGGCTGCTGCCGTCGAGCAGGCGAAGGCCGATGCCGCCGCCGCCGAGAAAGCCGAGGCGGAGGCGGCCGCCGCCCGGAAAGCCGCGGCCGAGGCGGCCGCCGCCGAGCAGGCGAAGGTCGATGCCGCCGCCGAGGAAGCCGCGGCCGAGGCTGCAGCCGTCGAGCAGGCGAAGGCCGCTGCCGCCGCCGAGAAAGCAAAGGCCGCTGCCGCCGAGACAGCGAAGGCCGAGGCTGCCGCCGCCGCCGCCGAGGCCGCGGGCCCGGAGCCCCGGTCCGAGCAGGGCGCCCTGGTCCTGTCGGACGCCGACGTCGAGCGATACCGCAAGATCTTCGCTGCCCAGCAACGGGCGCGATGGAAGACCGCCAGCTCCCTGATCGCGGAACTCGAGGACAAGACCCTGCTCGGCCATGTGCTGGCCCAGCGCTATCTGCATCCGAGCTACCGCTCCCGCTACAGGGAATTGAGGCTCTGGCTGGCGAACTATGCCGACCATCCGGACGCCGACAAGGTCTACAAGCTGGCGCTCAAGAAACGGCCGCGCGGCGGCATGCTGGCAAAGCAGCCGGTCGCGCGGCGCGGCACGCTGGCGACGCTGGGGCCGATCACCTCGTCGCCCTATCGCTCGAAGAAACGGCTCACCCGGGCGCAGCGCAGCCGCGTCCGTCAGCTCGAGCGCCGGATCCGGCGCCAGGTGGGGCGCCGTCAGCTGACCGCCACGGAAAAGCTGATCGGCGGGTCGGAGGTCCAGCGCCTGTTCGACGACGTGCAGATCGACCGGGCGACCGCCAACGTGGCCGCCGGCTGGTTCTACTTCGGCAACTACGACAAGGCGAACCGCCTGGCGGGCGTTGCCGCCAAGCGCTCCGGCCAGAGCGCGCCGCTCGCGCTCTGGACGACCGGGCTCGCGTCCTGGCGCCTGGAGGATTTCTCCAATGCCGCGCTGCATTTCGAGGCCTATGCGCTCGCCCCCGATGCCTCCGAATGGACCGCCTCGGCCGGCGCCTACTGGGCGGCGCGCTGCCACGAGAAGCTGGGCAACCGGGACAAGGCGGAGGAGATGCTGGAGCTGGCGGCCGAGAACCCGCTGACCTTCTACGGCCTGCTCGCGCGGCACCGGCTCGGCCTGCCGCACGACCTGGATTTCCGGCTGCGGCGGCTCGACGGAGCGCGCGCGGCGCCGCTGCGGGCCACGCCCGCGGGCCGGCGCGCGCTGGCCCTGCTCCAGCTGGGCGACGGTCGCCGCCTAGAAAAGGAGCTGATGGCGCTCGAGGGATGGGACGAACCCGGGACCGCGGGCGCCATTCTGGCGGCGGCCGAGGAGGCGGAGCTGCCGTCCCTGTCGCTCAGGCTCGCCAAGCGCCTGGTCGACGGCGGATACGACGGTTGGACCGCCGGGCGGTTGGCGCGCGCGCTCTATCCGCTCCCGCCCTGGGAACCGCGCAGGGGCTTCACCCTCGACCGCGCGCTGATCTATGCGGTGATGCGCCAGGAGTCGCACTTCAAGCGCTACGCGCGAAGCCGCAGCGGCGCGCGCGGCCTGATGCAGCTGCTGCCGAGCACCGCGAGCTCGCTCGTCAAGGGCCGGCGCTTCCGGGGCCGCGAGCGCGCCCAGCTCTACGACCCGGCGCTCAACATCGAGCTCGGCCAGCGCTATCTGGCCAAGCTGTTGAAGATGTCCAGGGTCGGGGGCGACCTGTTCCGCCTCGCCACCGCCTACAACGGCGGGCCCGGCAACCTGCGCAGCTGGACCCGGCTCAGCAAGGCCAAGGACCCCCTGCTGTTCATCGAGAGCCTGCCGATCCGCGAGTCGCGCATGTACGTCGAGCACGTGCTGACGAACCTCTGGATCTACCGGGCGCGCCTCGGCCAGCCCGCGCCCTCGCTGGCCGACGTCGCCGCGGACCGGTGGCCGGCCTACGAGGCGCTCGACGGCAAGGTCTTCGACGAGGTCCACTGGGGCGCCGACGAGGACGACCGCGCGGCGGGTGCGAGCCCGTGGTGGCGGTTCTGGTGACCCGGCCGGCCCCCGGCCCCGACCTCGCCGAGGCCGGCATTCCGGCGATTTCGCGCGCCCCGGTTCTGTGCTAGTACCTACTTTCAGAATAGAGTGATCCGTGACGGGCTGCCGAAGCTTGCTGGCCAGGCGCGGGTCGCGCCGTGGTGCCGGAGCGCACCACAAGCGGCGCGCAACGCCGCCAGGGGGCTTCGGCAGCCCGCCCGCAGGGTCGCTTTTTCGTACGCCCTGGCCGCGTCAGCGGCGCTCGACGATGCGCTCCGGCATCGCCGTCACACCGCTTCCTA